>NZ_JBBCIR010000039.1:0-93816 GCF_037189885.1 Paludisphaera sp. | reverse complement strand
GCTGCACGTATAAGCTCGCGACGTGCAGCCGAGACGGCCGCACCACAAAATGCCATTCCTTCGCCAACGCTCCCCGGTCACGCGCTTCCTCATCCGTCCCCCGGCCACCTTCTCCCACGAGGGGAGAAGGGGGGCATTCGCGGCGCCGCCCCGCTTCGCGACCATGCCGGAATCAGTGTCGGGTCGTTAGCCCAGGGGGAGAGGGGGGGCTCGGTCCTCACGAGGACTAACGGGGGTCGCCTTGCCCGACGCCGCTCAGGCGCTCTCGCGGGAGACCTTGAGCGTACGATCCTGGGGCGCCGAAGTCGGACGGCCCTCGCTGGCGAAGACCAGGAAGTCGCGGGCGTGAAAGTAGGCCTCGACGCAGGATTCGGCGGCACGGTCGACGTGGAAGCGGGCCTCGAACAGGGCCGCCGCGCGATCGCGATGGGCCTCGAGCAGGGCCTCGTCCCGCATGTAACGGAGGATCGACGCGGCGACGCGGTCCGCCTCCATCAGGCCGTCCGCCCCGGCCGGGGCGGCGATCCCGGCGGCGCGGTCGTCGATCGTCAGCAGCTCATGGACCGGGCCCGAGTCGGGGGCGACGACCGGCAGCCGGCAGGCGAGGGTCGCGGCGACCTGGCGGGCGACGCCGACGCCGATCCCCGCCATCGGCGCGACCGCCGCGTCACACCGGGATAGCAGCGCGAGGGCGTCGACCTGTTCGTCCGCCATGACCAGCCGCGCCCGACGGCCGCCGCGCTCGCCGGAGGCCGTCCGGTTCACCACGCGGACGGCCGACATCGCGGCGTCGCGGGCCTCGGGGCCCTGGTCGATCAGATAGACGAGGAATTCATCCTCGCGGCGCGCGATCGGCGTCCGGCCTTCGACCGGGATCGCGCCGCGCAGGCCCGGATAGAGCGGCGTCCAGCGCTTCCCGGCCAGCTCGGGGCGAGCCTCGATAATCTCGTCGATGGGGCCCTCGTGGAAGATGCCGGTGAGACGGTCGACGGCGCGGAGGACGCGCGGCTTGGCCGTGGCGGGCTGCTCGTCGAGCCAGGCGTCGTGCCCCGGCGCGAGGTGGACGAACCAGGGGACGTTCAGATCGACGTTGACGTGGGCGATGAGACGGTCGGCCGCATCGCCGAGCGAGTGGATCGCGTCGACCTCGTGGAACCGGATCAGCTCCTGGAGGATCGTCGTCCGCACCCGGCTCGCGGGCTTGCCGCCGGTCGGCTTGGCCGACCAGGGGGTGACGTCGAACGTCCCTTCGAGCAGCACCACGCGGCCCTCGAGCCGGTCCCCCCACGAGGACGCGGTCTCTCGCGACGGGTGGGCACAACACAAGTAGACGGCATGCTCGCGGGCCAGGGCGTTCGCCAGGTCGGCCGCGGCGACCGCCGCCAGGCCGGTCTCGCGACCGTCGACCACCAGGAGGATCCGCAGCTCGCCGGGCGCGTCCAGCTTGCGACGCATCAGCTCGCGGATTTCCGAGAGCGGGCCGGCGGCCCTCGGGTTGTTCGAGAGCGGGGGACGCTTGAGGCCGAACCGCTCGCCGAGGAAGTCGTACTCGTAGAGCGTCTGCCCCAGGCCTCGGGCCATGGCGTTGAGCGAGACGTCGTAGGTCTCGAAGACCCGGCGCTTGACGTGGAGCGTCTCCTCGGCGTGTGTGTCGGCCTTCGTCGACTGGAACGAGACGGTGGCCTCGTGCCGGCGGTACGAGTTCAGCGACTCCGGCGCGAAGGCGATCTTCCCGCCGCGGAGGATCATGGCGTAGAACAGCCAGTCCCCCGCGAACTTCATCCCGGCCAGTTCCTCGGCGAAGTCGAGCCGCGACGGCTTGCGGAACACCGCCGCGCTGGCGTTGGGGATGGTGTTCTTCTGGCTCAGGCCGACCTCCGCCTCCTCGGCGGCGTCGACCTTGTAGCGGGACCGCCAGCGATCGAGGGCCAGGTCGTCGGTGTGGTCCAGGAAGTCGGGGGCCCAGGTCTCCCCGTTGGGGCCGACGAGCGCCGACTGGCAGTAGGCCAGGGCCACGTCCGGGTCGCGGAACTCGGGGACCAGCCGCTCCAGGAACCGCGCGTCGCACACGTCGTCGGATTCGGCGAGCCAGATCAGGTCGCCGCTCGCCAGCTCCATCCCCTTCATCCACTGCTTGAAGGTGCTGCCGCTGTTCGTCTCGTTGACCACGATCCGCATCGGCACCGGCGACTCCGGCGCGAGGCGACGGGCCACCTCAAGGCTGTCGTCCGGCGAGCAATCGTCCAGGAAGATGATCTCGTGGGGCCGGACCGTCTGCTCGAAGACGCTCCGGAGCCGCTCTTCGAGGTACGGGGCGTGCCGGTAGTTGGGGACGATCGCGGAGACCTTCAGGTCGACCGCCGGGGCATAGCCGTAGTCCTCGCGGAGGATGCCCAGGAAATCGGCCATGAAGCGGGGCCAGGTGAACGTCTTGCGGATGATCGACCGGCCGCGCCCGCCCATCCTGTCGCGCGTCTCCGCGTCGAGGAGGAGTTCGCGGATCGTCTCGGCCATGGCGTCGACGTCCAGGTACGGCACCACGACGCCCCCGCCGCCGAGCACCTCGGGCGCTCCCCCCGACCCGGCGAACGCGACGACCGGCAGCGCAGCCTCCATCGCCTCCAGGTTGGCGAAGGGGCAGGGGTCCTCGCGCGAGGTCAGCGCGAAGACGTCGGCCGCCAGGAGGTTCGGGGTCATGTCCGGGCACGTCCCGGCGAACAGGACGCGCTCGCCGAGGCCGGCCGACTCCACGTCGTGCCAGAGCCACTGGCGGAAGTTGGGCTCGACGACGTGGCCGAACCAGACGAACCATGTCCTGTCGGCGATCGCGGCTGCCCTCGGGTCCGCGTGGAATCGTCGCGCGGCCTGGACGAACAGGTCGGCCCCCTTGCGCTGGTCGATGGTCCCGCAGCCCAGGACAATGAGGGCGTCGGCGGGGAGGTTCAGCT
Organism: Paludisphaera sp.; assembly: GCF_037189885.1. NCBI lineage: Bacteria > Pseudomonadati > Planctomycetota > Planctomycetia > Isosphaerales > Isosphaeraceae > Paludisphaera > Paludisphaera sp. Next base: position 90,868 of record NZ_JBBCIR010000039.1, on the reverse strand, counting down.
CCTCGCGCACGCGCTCGCGGGCCTCGTCCCGCGACGCGTCGAGGGTCTTGGCCTCCAGGCCGTAGCGGACGGTGCGCACCTTCTCGGGATCGGCGTTGAAGCGGGTGACGAGGGCGTCGCGGACGACGTCGGCCGGGACGATGGCGCGGCGGCTCGCGGCCTTGATGCGGTCGATCGCCTCCGCGCCGCCGAGGATCCCGATGAACGTCGGCAGCTCGTGGATCCACGAGAGGACCGGCACCCCCTCCCGCCCGAGGGCCCGGTGGAATTCGCTCACGGCCATCGTGTTGCAGACGGCGATGCCGTCCGGCGCGTACTCGCGGAACCGCGCGGCGATCTCGCCCGGCGCGTCGTCCCAGCTCGCGACGCCGGACTCGACGACGTTCCAGAGGCCGACCGTCGGGGCGCGTCGGGCGAACTCGGGCTCGAGGTCGCCGCCGCCGCGGAGGACGACCCAGCACTCGACGTCCGGGAGCCGCGAAAGCTCCTCGGCCAGCCGGAGCAGGCAGAGCGGGGCACCCGTGCGGCAGGCGGCGTGCGAGACCAAAAGTATCTTGAAAGCTCCAACCGCCGAGGCCCGGCCCTCGCCGGGATCGAGCCCGCGCCAGGGGAGATCCAGGAACCGGGGCCGCCGCGCCGGGGCGGGGACGGCGATCGGCGCCGGCGCGGGGGCTGGCGCGGGCGACATCTCGACCGCGACGGGGCGGCCCAACACCTTCCGCGCCTTGCCGATCAGGCGGCCGGAAACGCGGGAGGCCGCGGCGCGCGGGCCCTCGGCGGCGGCCACGCGGGCCACGCGGATCGACAGCTCCAGGCAGCGGCCGTGCAGCCGGCTCTGCGGGAAGAGGCGGTCTCGGAGGCGACGGCCGCGCTCGATGAACCTCAGGGCCGTGCTCCGCCGGACCTCGTCGAGCTGGGCGGCGGCGACTGCGTGGTGGTGCCGATAGTGCTCCAGGGCGTGGCGCAGCGTCGGGGCCTCGCGGGCGAGCGCCTCGTGCTCGCGGGCCAGGCCGTCGCGCTCGCGGGCGATGGCCCGATGGGCCTCCTCCAGTCGCGACAGCTCCTCGCGGAGCATCAGCAATTCCTCGCGCCGGACGATCCGGTCCTCGGGCGCGATCCTGGACGCCGGGGACGGCCCGCCGTCATGCCCGGCGAGCCGGGCGTAGGTCCGGCGGATCGCGTCGCGACGCGAGGGGACCGCGCCGGCCTCGAACAGCGGGGCGAGGCCGGGGGGTACGGATCGACCCAGGGCGACGAGGCCCAGCCCGCCGCCGTGCGTGAACTCGAAGGTCGGGCGTCCGGTCGCGATGTCCCGGAACGCGGCGCGCGACCGGCCTTCGCCCGTCCCGGTGATCGCCAGGATGGCGGTTTCCGAGAGCTTGGGACTCCAGCGGTCGAAGTCGCGCCGGATGCGCTCGGCGTCCTCGGGGGCGGCGGCGACCAGCAGGTCGATCGAACCGTCCTCGAACGCGGCGAGGGGGTCCGGGCCGGAGAGGCTCGGCCGCGCGGAGACGGCTGAGTCCGCGCGGTCGAGGGCCGCGCCGGCGCGACGGAGGGCGGGCCCGCCGAACGGGGCCGGCGAGTCGTCTTGCCCCTCGGTGTCGATCAACAGGCATTCGGCGTCGAGCCCGAGGCGGCGGACCGCCTCGCGGGCGGCGAGGTGGATGCCCGGCTCGCGCGAGCCGAGCTGGACGACCTGACGGGGACGCGCGGCGTCGACCAGCCACGACGCGACAGGGTCGAACGGGCCGCGGCCGCGCGGCTCGCAGGCGGGGTCGGGGGACCAGAAGGATGCTTCCGACAGATAGGCCGAGACGTCCATGTCCTTAGCGCTCCTCGGGTGCCTCCCCTCGCGGGCGTGGCGGCGAACCGGCGGCTCGGCGGCGCCCTCGCCGCATGGCCCGACCCGTGACGCCGTCGCGCGTCCCGCGCGGCGGAGGCTCCCCCTCCCTGAGTCCGTCCGACTTCAATGCCAGCTTGCCGGCGCTTTGTCAACTCGAAGCGCGGCCTAAATCCCTAGACGACTCCCCGCCGGGGCACCCTCGGGGCGTACTCCGGGCCCTCGACAGGTAGAGTCTTCGGCTTGCCCCCCCCGGCACTCCAGGATTACTCGGATCAATCGGCATGCGCGCCGTCGATTGACACAATCAGGGCCAGCCATTACAGTCACGCGACGCGACCCCCCGCGCCCGTTTCGTAGGCCGGGGCGGGCGCGCGCGGCGAGGGCGGGGCCTGGATGGCCGCGACGCCGAGGACCATCTGGCGCAAAGGATTGCCCATGCACGTCTTCACGAGCATCACGGCCAATTATATCCCCAAGGCCGCGGCCCTGGCCCACTCCGTCAAGCGCGTGCATCCCGAGGCCGTCTTCCATCTCGTCCTCTCCGACGACATGCCCGCGTGCGACCCGGTCGTCACCGCGGCGTTCGACACGATCATCCACGTCAGCGAGCTGCCGATCCCGAACCTGCCGCGCTTCCTGTTCCGGCATCGGATCGTGGAACTCTGCACGGCGGTCAAGGGCGCGGCGTTCCAGCACATCGCCGACGCCCATAAAGCCGATCGGATCTACTACTTCGACCCCGACATCATCGTCGCCGGCCGCCTCGACGACCTCGAGCGCGCCCTCGACCATGACAGCGTCCTGCTGACCCCGCACTCCATCGAGCCGGAGTCCGAGGTCCAGGCGATGTGGGACAACGAGCGGATCGCCCTGCGGCACGGGGCGTACAACCTCGGGTTCCTGGCCGCGAAGATGGACGCCGCCGGCCGCCGCGTCATCGACTGGTGGTCCGACCGGCTGCAGCGCTGGTGCTACGACGACGTGGCCGACGGCCTGTTCACCGACCAGCGTTGGATGGACCTGGCGCCGTCGATGTTCGACTCCGTCAAGATCGTCCGCGACCCCCAGTACAACGTCTCGACGTGGAACCTCAGCCACCGCCGGGCCGTCGGCGAGTCCCCCTACGGGATCGCGATCAACGGCCGGCCGCTGGTCTTCTACCACTTCTCGGGCTTCGACAGCGGCGCCCAGCTCATGATGCTCAAGCGTTACGGCTCGCACAGCCCGGTGCTGTTCGAGTTCCGCGACTGGTACATCGCCGAGTGCGAGCGCCTGGGCCAATCCACGCTGAGCAAGATCCCCTGCGTCCATACCCGCTACAAGAGCGGGCTGAAGATCGAGGACGCCCATCGCAAGGTCTACCGCTCGCGCGAGGACCTGGTGAACTACTTCGCCGACCCGTTCGACGACTCGACCCCCGAGACCTCCTTCCTGCACTGGTATCGCGCGAACGTCGAGGCCCCCCCCGCGCCGGAGCCGGCCGTCGAGCCCGCGGCCGCGGCCGAGCCCGTCGTCGCGCCCACGCCGGGTCTCCGCCGCATTGTCAAGGAGCACGCGCCGGAGCCCGCCCTTAAGGCGTACCGCTCGGCCCGCTCCGCGTGGCGGAAGCTGGCGGGGCGGCCGGGCTGACGAGCCCGCGCCGACCCGCGCCCGATCATCGATTCACACCAGGGAGGATGCTCATGAGTCCGTTCGAACGGCGCAGGAACGTGGTCGTCGTCGCCGGGACTCGGCCGGAGGTCATCAAGACGGCGCCCATCCTGCGGGCCCTCGGCGAGCAGCCCTGGGCCCGGGTGCGGTTCGTGTTCACGGCCCAGCATCGCGACCTGGCCTCCCCGCTTTTCGACTTCTTCGGCGTGAGCCCGGACGTCGACCTGGACGCCATGCGGCCCGGGCAGTCGCCGGCCGACCTGTGCAACCGACTGGTCGTGGCCCTCCACGCCGCCCTCGGCCGCGAGGAGCCCGACTGCGTCATCGCCCAGGGGGACACGACGACGGTCCTGGCCGCGGCGCTGGCGAGCTACATGCGGGACGTCCCGTTCGCCCACGTCGAGGCCGGGCTGCGGACCCATCGCCTGGACGCCCCGTTCCCCGAGGAGGCGAACCGGGTGGCGGCGAGCCACCTGGCCTCGATCCACTTCGCCCCGACGGACGAGGCCCGCGACAACCTCCTGCGCGAGGGGATCGAGCCGGACGCCGTCCACGTCACGGGGAACACCGGGATCGACGCCCTGCTGTACGCCGCGCGCCGCGAGGCCCCCCTCGGGGTCGACCTGGCCGAGGGCCGTCGGCTGGTGCTGGTGACGGTCCACCGCCGCGAGAACCACGGCGAGCCATTGCGGCGGATCCGCGAGGGAATCCTTCGCGTCCACGACGCCCACCCGGACGTCGAGTTCCTGTGGCCCGTCCACCCCAACCCCGCCGTCGAGCCCGTCGTCCGCGCGGAGTTCGGCGACCTGCCGCGCGTCCGGCTCGTGGGCCCGCTCGGCTACGGGCCGTTCGTGACCGCGATGAAGCGCGCGGCTTTCATCCTGAGCGACAGCGGCGGCGTCCAGGAAGAGGCGACCACGCTGGGGACGCCGGTGCTGGTGCTCCGGAGCGTCAGCGAGCGCCCCGAGGCGTTCCGGGGCGGCGTGGCGACGCTCGTCGGCGACGACCCGGAACTCATCGCTCGGGAGGCCTCGCGGCTGCTGGCCGGGGGCCGCGGCGAGTCTCGCGGACCGCTCGCGACCGCCTTCGGCGACGGCAGGGCGGCGGCCCGCATCGTCTCGCACCTGCATCGCAAGCTCGTCGTCGAGGCCCCCGGGCCGGTCTTCGCCTGAGGGCCTCGCCCGATCAGAGCGGCCGGTCGACCCGCGAGGATCGCTGCTCGCCGTTGGGGCCGAGGTGCCGCAGCTTCAGCCAGAAGCGCCGGATCTGCCGACGCCCCCGGACCGCCGCGCCGATGATGGCGTTCGACTCGAACTTGTCGAGCTTCGCCTTCAACGCGACGCAGTCCATCCAGCGCCTTTCCTCGCGCTCTCGCGAACGGTCGAGCATCTGCTCCTTGACGGCCAGCGCCTCCAGGAGCTGGGCCTCGCGGGCATGGTCGGCCTGGATCGCGGCGTGGAGCCGTTCGAAGTCGGCGGCCATGCGGGCCTGGCGCTCGTTGGCCTCGGCGAGCAGGTTCTCGGCGTGGGCCAGCTGCCCCTGGGCGTGGGCCAGCAGCCCCTCGGTGTGGGCCAGGAGCTGCTCCGCCCGATCACGGCGCTGCTCCGCCTCCACCCGGCGCTCCTGGTTGGAGACCAGGCTTTCCGAGACCCGAGCCAGGTGCTTCTCCGACTGTTCCATGCAGGTCGAGGTGATCTGGTAGCCCTTCTCGACCTCCGCGACCGTCCGTCGCGTCTCGTCCAGCTCGCGTTGGAGATTCGCGGCGCGGGCCTCGGACTCGTGGAACTGCCGGGCGACGGCCGCGGCTTTCTCCCATTCGCCCTGGATGTAGACGATGCGGCCGTGCAGGACGGACTCGGACTTGCGGGCGTCGGCGGCCAGCCGGGCGGCGTTCTGGATCGGGTCGAACTCGGCCCAGGCGTCGCTCCCCAGCTCGTTGAGGACATCCTGCGACGGGTGCGGCACGGCCGCCGGCTTGTGGTGGACGCAGGAGGGGTCGTACACCTGGCGCGCCGTCTCCTCGTCCCAGGTCAGGCCGCAGGCCTCGACGAGCGCCTTCATGTCGTCCCAGTACGGCTCGACGCCGAAGCGGACGACGTGGCCGACGGCGCCCTCGTCGGCCGCGGCCTTCATGCGGTCCATGTGGACGCCGACGATGTCGAGAGCCGTCCAGTAGGGGAGGTTCCCGTTGGCCCGCATGCAGAGGCTCATCGCGATCTCGTGCGGCGAGCGCAGCAGATTGACCCCCACGACCTCGATATCGTCGAGCCGCTCGAACACCCGGTTCCAGAAGGGGCGGGTCAGCGGCGTGCGGGGGTCCTTGAAGCCCGTCACCGGGCCGCTGTCGACCAGGGTCCGGACGAGTTGTTCCGCCTCGTCGATCCACTCGTCGGGGATCGCGCGGTCCGACGGCCACGCGCCTCGCGTCTCGACGAAGCGGTCGCGCACGGCGGGATCCCAGGGAGCCTCGTCGGGGAAGCCGAACGCCCACTCCTGGACCTTGCGGTTGATCAGATAGAAGGGGACGGCCTCGAAATGGCCGTGGGGGTTGCTGGGGGCCGCCCCGAGCAGCTCGAACGGGCCGAGCGACATGCCGAGCCGCTGGAGGAGGTTCGCGGTCAGGCTCGACCCGCTCCGATGCATGCACAAGAGCACGATGAGCTTGCGCTTCGACCCTTCCATGGCGACCACCTCGATCCGTCCTGGATTGATGCCCGAGCTTCGCCGTCCCGGCCGATGTCGCGGAGCGATCCCATCGGCGGGGACGGTCGCGAGGTGGACTTTACCTTCCCCCCGCGATTTCGCGAAGGCGGATTCAACGGGCCTCGACCTTCGGGAACAGCGGCGCGGGCTTGCCGTCGACGAGCGGGGCCGTCACGCGGAATGAGCCCGTCGCCGTCGCGACCGCCGCGTCGGCGTAGGAGACGGCGTCCCAGGGGCGCGACTCGGAGAAGTTGAACGCGGCGTGGAACGTCTCGGCCGTCCTGGGGAGGAACGGCTTGATCAGGATCGCCGTGATCCGCATCCAGTCGGCCAGGTTGGCGAGCACGACGCGGGTGGCCTCAAGGTCGGTCTTCGCCAGCTTGAACGGCTGCGTCTCCTGGATGTACTTGTTGGCCGAGTCCGCGACCTCCAGCCAGATCCGCTGGATGGCCGCGGTGTAGTCGAACTCGCCGACCTTCGCCCGGACGTCGTCCACCAGCGCCGGCAGGTCGAGCCCGCGGCGCCAGGCGGTCAGGTCGATCCCCTCGACGGGGCCCAGGTCCCCCTGGAAGTACTTCAGGCACATCGTGAGGATGCGGCTGTAGAGGTTGCCCAGGTTGTTCGCCAGGCCGCTGTTGTAGGCGTCGGCGAAGCGTTCGAAGGAGAACTCGCCGTCGCCGCCGAAGGGGCACTGGCTCATGAAGTAGTAGCGGAACGCCTCGGCCGAGAACTTGTCGATCAGCTCCATCGGCTCGACGACGTTCCCCAGGCTCTTGCTGAGCTTCTCGGCCTCGCCGGTCTCCTCGTTCTTGCGGTAGACGAAGCCGTGGGCGAAGACCTTCCTCGGCAGGGGGACGCCGGCCGACATGAGCATCGCCGGCCAGAGGGCGCAGTGGAACCGGGTGATGTCCTTGCCGATGACGTGGACGTCGGCGGGCCAGGTCCGGGCGAAGCGGTCGTCGTCGGTTCCGTAGCCGACCGCCGTGATGTAGTTCAGCAGGGCGTCGAACCAGACGTAGATGGTCTGGTCCTCGTCGAACGGAACGCGGATGCCCCAGTCCAGGCCCTTGCGGGTGATCGCGACGTCGCGCAGCTCGGTCTCGACGAGGCTGACGACCTCGTTGCGGCGGCTCTCCGGCTGGATGAAGTCCGGGTTGGCTGCGTAGAAGGCCAGGAGCCTGTCGCGGTAGGCGGAGAGGCGGAAGTAGTAGTTGTCCTCCTCGACCCACGATAGCGCGGCGTTGGGGTGGTTGGGGCACTTGCCGCCGGCCTCGGCGACCTCCTTCTCGGTCTTGAACGACTCGCAGCCGACGCAGTAATGGCCGGCGTAGACGCCCTTGTAGATGTCGCCGGCGTCGTAAACGGCCTGGATGAACTTGCGACAGCCGACGTGGTGGCGTTCCTCGCTGGTCTGGATGAAGTCGTCGTTGGAGATCTGGAGCGCGCCCCAGACTTCCTGGAACTGGCGGGCCATGTCGTCCACGTAGGCCTTGGGCTCCAGGCCGAGTTCCCGGGCGCGGAGGGTGACCTTGTGGGTGTTCTCGTCGTTGCCCATGAGGAAATGGACCGACGCGCCTTCCATCCGGCGGAACCGAGCCTGGACGTCGGCGCCGATCTTCTCGAACGCGGTGCCGATGTGGGGGCGGCTGTTGGGGTAGTCGATGGCCGTCGTGATGTAGAAGCGCTGCTCGTCCATTCTCGGTCCTTGCCTTGCCTCGGCGACTGCGGCGCCGCTCCCATGGAAGATGGAGGCGGCCGGACGGGGGACGGTTCACCGCGAACCCCGGCGTCCAGCGAAGTGTACCAGAATTTTCAAGGCCCCTCGCCCCATGCCGACGGCGGTCTCGACCGGGGGGTTGAAGTTGGCTTCGTTCGTCGGACGCGCTGTCCGCGTGTTTCCGCGTTAGTCCTTGCAGGTTGGCTTATTGCGTTGAAACTCGATTGGCTTCGTTCGTCGTTTTCGAAGATGTTTTGCTGGCCGTCAGGGATTCCGGTGGCTCAAGCTGGACCGACCTTCCCCACTCGCGAGGATGGCTCCCAATTCCGCGTCGTTCAGGTTCTCTACCCTCTCGCTGGCCCGATCATGGCCTCCCGACGTGGTCGTGGCGGAATGGTTCGAGGGGATGGTCGACCCGCGTTCGTGCATCGTATTCAACCCACGTCCGGGTCGCGCTGGTCCACGCGAGATCGAATCCTCCACCATGTAGTGCCACACAAAACGCCCTTGTAGAGAGATCGACGGCGCTTTTTCGCGCGTGCCGCCCGGCGAGATGCCGCAAGTGATTTTAATCATGAAGCTTGCGACGAAGGAAAATTTCCAGGCCGCCGACGAAATTCCCGAGGGGGTGACGGGGGCGGATCGGGTCCACGGAGTTGGGTCCGGGCGCGAACCGTGGGCCGTCGCGACCGGGTCCTATAATGAAGCGCCGCGCCCCGCCGCGCATCCCACGGTTGCCAGCTTTCGCCCCAGGGTCCAGGCCGATGCCCATCCTCCCCGAGAATTACGAGACGCTGTCCGCCATGATCACCCCCGCGCTGTTCATGACGGCGACGGGCTCCCTGATCATCTCGACGTCGAACCGGATGTCCCGCATCGTGGACAGGATCCGTCAGCTCAACGTGGAGGGGGACGACCTGAGCCGAGGGGCGAAGGACGTGGATTACCTCGCGGATCGGCTGGTCCATGTCTCGGTGCAGCTCGACCGGATGGTGCGCCGCAGCGACCGGATCCGCACGGCGCTGACGCTGCTGTACTCGGCGATGGCGATGTTCGTCGGCACGAGCTTGACCGTCGCCCTGGTGACGCTCCTGGGGGGCGCGCTGCTGTTCATCCCGACCACCATGGCCATCATCGGCGTCTGCCTGATGCTCGCCGCCTGCATCCAGCTCCTCCGCGAGACGCAGATCGCCCTGCGCAACAACCGGCTGGAGATCCTGTTCCACCAGAAGCTGCGCAACATGCGAGCCGCCCAGGGCGCGACGGCCGAGGAGATGGCGTCGGCGGAGGCGTGACGGGGCGACGAACATCCCGGTCGTGGGTGGTCGCGTTCGATCTAGAGGCCGTTCCGACTCCAGCCCCTGGCGGACGTGGTTGGGGGCGTAAGGCAGGGGCGGCGTCGCCGGGGAGGCGACGCCGCTCGATGGTTGCCGATCGCGCCGGGGTCAGACGCCGACCTTCTTGCCGGAGCGGCTGGAGCGCTTGCGGCCTTCCTCGGTGAGCTGCTTCTTGCGGAGGCGGATCTTCGAGGGGGTGATCTCGACCAGCTCGTCGCTCTCGATGTATTCGAGGGCGATCTCCAGGGTCAGCTCGCGGGGGGGCTTCAGCAGGATGTTCTTGTCGGAGCCCGAGGCCCGCATGTTGGTGAGCTTCTTCTCCTTGCAGGGGTTGACCACCATGTCGTCGTCGCGGGCGTTCTCGGCGATGATCATGCCCTCGTAGGTGTCGTCGCCGGGGGCGACGAACATGATCCCGCGCTGCTGGAGGTTGTCCAACGCGAAGGCGACGACCTGGCCGCGGACCATGCTGATCATCACGCCGTTGGCCCGCGAGGGGATCTCCCCCTTGAACGGGCGGTATTCGTGATAGTTGTGGTGCATGATCGCCTCGCCCTGCGTCGCCGAGATCAGGCGGTTCCGCAGGCCGATCAGCCCCCGCGCCGGGATGAGGAACTCCAGGTGGGCGTAGGCCCCCTTGACGTCCATCCGGCTCATCTCACCGCGACGCCCCCCCACCAGCTCCATCACGGGGCCAATGTGCTCGTGCGGGACGTCCACCACCAGGTACTCGTACGGCTCGTGGTCGACGCCGTCGATCTTCTTGATGATGACCTCGGGCTTGCCGACGGACAGCTCGAAGCCCTCTCGCCTCATCGTCTCGATCAGGACGGAGAGGTGCAGGAGGCCGCGGCCGGAGACCTTGAAGGCGTCGAGATCCTCGGCCTGCTCGACCCGCAGGGCGACGTTGGATTCCAGCTCGCGGTCCAGGCGGTCCTTGATGTGGCGGCTGGTCAGGTATTTCCCCTCGCCGGCCAGCGGGGAGTCGTTGACCGTGAACAGCATGCTCAGGGTCGGCTCGCCGATCTCGATGCGCGGAAGCGCCTCGGTGACCTCGGTGGCGGCGATGGTGTCGCCGATCTCCACCGAGGAGAGGCCGACGATCGCGACCACGTCGCCCGCCTCGGCCTCCTCGACCTCCACCCGTCCCAGCTTGTCGAACACCAGAACGCCGGAGATGGAACCGGTGGACGTCGACTCGCGCTGGATGAGGTTGGCCTTCTGGCCCCTCCTGGCCTTCCCCGTGGCGATCCGGCCGATGGCGATCCGGCCGACGTACTCGGAGTAGTCCAGCGTGGTGCAGACCATGCTGAACGGCCTGTCCAGGTCGACCTCGGGCCCCGGCACCTTCTCCAGGATCAGGTCGAAGAGGGGCCGCATGTCGCCGGTCGTCGCCTTCGGGTCGTCCGAGGCGAAGCCGGAGCGGCCGGAGGCGAAGATGTAGGGGAACTCCGCCTGCTCCTCGCTGGCGCCGAGCTCGACGAAGGTGTCGAAGATCTCGTTGAGGACCTCCTCGGGCCGGGCGTCGGGGCGGTCGATCTTGTTGATGACCACGATCGGGCGGATCTGCCGCTCGAACGCCTTGCGGAGGACGAACTTGGTCTGGGGCATCGGCCCCTCGAAGGCGTCGACGAGCACCAGGGCGCCGTCGGCCATCTGGAGCGTGCGCTCGACCTCGCCGCCGAAGTCGGCGTGGCCGGGCGTGTCGATGATGTTGATTTTGACGTCGCCGTACTTGATGGCGATGTTCTTGGCGAGGATCGTGATCCCGCGCTCTTTCTCCAGGTCGTTCGAATCGAGGATCCGCTCGCCCTGCAATTGCGAGGCCCGGTACTGGCCGGACTGGCGGAGCATCGCGTCCACGATGGTCGTCTTGCCGTGGTCGACGTGCGCGATGATCGCCACGTTCCGGATGTCGTCCCGTCTCTTCATCGTGTTCGCTGCTCGCGTCCCTTGGATCGAGGCGTCTTCGCGGCGGATCCCAAACCTTCGGCCGGCGGCCCCGACGGGCGCAAGCTCCGCGCCCGGTCGGCCGGCGCCGCCGCTGCTCCACCGCTTTTGGAAATTCGCGCCCGCGTCCGAGGGAAATGGTACGCGAAATACCCCTCCCTCATCCAGAAGGAAAATGCAATTGGTCCGAATGTTCACTTGTCCGGGAGGGCCCAGGAGCTACGGATTTCGGCACCCAGATCGGGCGGCGGATCGGACGTATCTCTTTGACGCGGATGGGAGTTGTGTTTACAATGCGATGCCATCTCGGCCGCCGGGGTGGGGCATGATGTTGGACCCCCCGGCCGGGCTCGATCGGCCGGGCCAGGACCGTCGAGCCTTTGGAACCCTGGAGTCGAGTTAGGATGGAACATCTGGAGCCTTCGCAATTCTTTGCGATTTTGGTCGTGATGCTCACCGCCGCGAAGATCGGCGGCGTGCTGGCGCAACGGATCGGCCAGCCGGCGGTCCTGGGCGAGTTGCTGGCGGGGATCGTGGTGGGGGGGTCGGTTTTCGGCCTGGTCGACCCGCACGTCAACACCATCCACCTGCTGGCGGAACTCGGCGTGATCGTGCTGCTGCTGGCGATCGGCCTGGAGACCGACCTGGCGTCGCTGATGAAGGTGGGGGGCGCGGCGGCGCTGGTGGCGATCGTCGGCGTCGTCGCGCCGTTCGGGCTGGGGTACGCCGGCTGCCGGATGATGGGGCTGACCAATATCCAGTCGATCATGGCCGGGGCGACGCTCACGGCCACGAGCGTCGGGATCACGGCGCGGGTCCTCTCGGACCTGGGGCGGCTGAGTTCGAAGGAAGGGCAGGTGATCCTGGGCGCGGCGGTGATCGACGACGTGCTCGGCCTGATCATCCTCGCGGTGGTGGCCGGGATGGTCGACGGCGGCGAGGCGTCGGCGTCGATGGTGGGCATCGTGACGTTGAAGGCGTTCGGGTTCCTCGCCGGGGCGCTGCTGCTCGGCCGGCTGATCGTGCCCTGGATCGTCAAGCAGGTTGACCGCCTGGACCTTCCCGGCGGCCTGATGAGCCTGGCGATGATCCTGGCGCTGGCGCTGGCCTGGCTGGCGGACCTGGCCGGATCAGCCCCGATCATCGGGGCGTTCGCGGCCGGCCTGCTGCTGGCCGGGACCGTCAAGCGTCATGACATCGAGCGCGACGTCACGAGGCTGGGGTACTTCTTCGTGCCGCTGTTTTTCGTCGCCGTCGGCGCCATGGTGGACCTCTCCGCCCTCGACCCGCGCGTCCCGGGCGCGGGCCGGGCGATCGGCGTGGGGGTGATGCTGGTCGTCGTGGGGGTGATCGGCAAGTTCATCGCCGGCTACGCCGCGCCGCAATTCAAGGGCGACCGCCGCATCGTGGGCGTCGGGATGATCCCCCGCGGCGAAGTCGGCCTGATCTTCGCCCAGATGGGGCTGGCCAAGGGGGTGCTGGACGAGGCCCTCTTCGGCGCCGTCACCCTGATGGTCGTCGTCACCACGTTCCTCGCGCCGCCGCTGCTCCGGGCCCTGATCGTGAAGTCCGACACGCCCGGCCCCGAGGACGAGAGCGGTATCGCGGACCTCGTCACCGAGGCGTGACGCCGCGCCCCGCCCCCGCGGCCCCTCCTGGCGGCGGGGTCCGGGGCGGGCGCCATTCGCGAGGCCGCCGGGCGTCACGAATCCGGCGAACGACGCCCCGCCCGGATCCGCCAGGCCGCGACGACGGCCCCAAGAGCCAGCAGCGAAAGGCTCGCCGGCTCCGGGACGGCCGTCGTCCCGCCGGGCCCGACGACCTGGCCGGCGTGGCTGCCGAACTCCTCGAAGAAATCGTCGGCGCCCACGCCTAGATAACCGGTCGCGCCAGGCGCGGATCGGCTCCGGAACGAGAATTCCAGGGCGTCGCCCGGGTACAGGAGGGCGAAACCGTCGTTGGTATCCCAGACGACCTTTTCCGAGACCCCATACTCGTACGCGACCAACCAGCCCTCGGGCCCGGAGATGTCGTAAGCCTCGATCTCGACGGGGACGTCGATCGAGAAATAGTAGCCGTACAGGGTGTTCGCGGAGTCTCCGGTAACGGTGTAGGTGTATAGGTATCCGCCAGCCCCGTCGCTGGTCGCGGTCCCCTGAACGTCCAGGACGAACTCGGCCCTCGCCGATCCCGCGAGTAGGGTCGCGGAGGCGAGCAATACAACGAATCGAAGTGCATGCATCTGGAATCCTCTCGGTCGATGGTTTGGTGACCGCCGATATCAATTGTTCCTCAGGCCCAGGGAGCGGAGCGCCCGCCGGAACCGGATGAGTCGCTGGTCCAGATGAGATTCATACCCGCCCTGGATGACCCTGGCGATCTTGGCGTTGACCGCCTGGACGCTGTTGAGCGGGCGGATGGCCTGATCCTTCAGCGCGTTGGTCGTGGCCGTGACGAAGGTGTTCGGGAGCGCCGCGTCGTCCGTCGGGGCGACCCCATCCGCGACGGCGTTCAGGCTGACGCCCCACCGGGCGATGCTGGAGGAACGCTTGTAGGATGACCAGAACCATCCCGACGCGCGGATGCCGACGTCGGGCCGATTGGCCCGATCCGATAGCAGCTCCCATCCGTTGTTGGACGTCAAGTTGATCCCGAGGAAGGTCCCGACGGCCGCGTAGGCGTTTCTGAAGGTGATCTGAAGCGGGCCCCGGCCGAAGTAGAATCGCCCCTCGTTAGGCCCGTTGCCCTGCTGGTTGTCGTAGCGTTCGAAGTTGGGGCCGGTCACGGTGATCAACTTTGTCGCGAAGGTGCCGTTCGCCAGGGGCCTCCGAATCCGATAGCTCGTCACGTCGCTCTCATAGACGGTCCACACGACGTTGTTGCGGACGACCGTGTCGCCCACGGGGCGGGTGGTGGTCGGGTTCTCGGTCCAGTCGGTCAGGCCCGCGGACTCGTGCCCCACCGTGGCGAGGAAGGCCGCCTGCCGCTTGGGGGTCGTGATCGCCGATTCGAGGAAGGTCCGATTGAAGGCGTCGATGAACCTCTCGGCGTCGGCCAGGGCGAGGTTCGTCCCCATGATCTCCCGCAGCTCGGCCGCTGTCATCCCGTAGTGGCCGGCGCGGACGAGGATCGTGCCCCCGTTCGTTATGGCCGTGAACGCGACGAGGTGGTCCGACGGCTCGGCGACCCGCGCGCTCCCGTCCGCGGCGACCCGGGGGGTCGCCAGGGCGTCGCTGACAGAGATGGTCTGGATCGTCAGGCCGCCGATGACGTCGCCGACCTGGACGACGGGCACGCCGACGCTCGTCGTGAAGGCGATGGCGTTCGGATTGGCGACGGAAGGATCGGCGTAGACCTGGGTGGTCCAGAGGCCCTTGTTCGCCGTGAAGGTCACGCCCGTCACCGGGTCGGGCAGGCTGGCCTCGCTGGGGGTGGCCAGGAAGGAGACGATGAAGCTGTCGCCGGGCGCGACCGGCCCGCCCCCCGGGTTCGTCACGGATACGCTCGAATCCATGTCCGCGGTGTCGATGGTGAAGAAGATCGGCTGGCCTTGCGCCTGCCCGTCGCCTCCCGGGGGGCGGTCGCGTCCCAGCTCGGCGCGCGGAGTGGTCGCGTTCTCGCCGGCCACGAGCACCAGCTCGCGCGAGCCGTTTGACTTCTGGACGCTGGCGAAGACGCCCAAACCATTCCCGCGATCGCCCGTGAAGACGACGATGTTGCCGTCGTCGCTGATCGACGGCCGGATCCCGAGCCGGGTGAACCCCGCCCCCGTCGAGGCGATCGAGACGGACGACCGAGCACCGTCGATGCTGTACAAGCGGATCGAGGTCGTCCCGTCCTGACGGTTGGCGACCACGACCTTTCCCCCGTCGGCCGCCTTCACCCGGAAGAACGCAGGCGTCGAATCGCCGATCTGCGCCACCTCCGGCACGGTGTTGGAGGCATCCCGCCTGTCGACCAACTCGTCGTCCAGATAAACCTCCCAGAAGGCTTCCCCAGAGGCCGGCACCTCGAGCCCGGCGAAGGCGAGCCGGCCGTCGTTGGTGGAGCTGGCGAAGTTGCCCAGATCGTCAAAATGCGAGGGCATGAGGCGAGGGATCGACGACCTGGCGATGATCGTATTGGCCCCCGGCGTGTCCGAATTCCACAACCTCGCGAGCCTCGCGGAGCCGACGGTCGTGGTGTCGATCGCCGCGACGCGGTTCGAGTCGTTGATCTGAAGCTCGCGCCCGTAGGTCCTCGTGGCGCTCGGGTTGGGGAAGCTGATGATCCTGGGCCCGGCCGCGGCCGTGTCCACGACGTGGATGCTCTGGCCCGCGCTGGTGCTCCCCACGAAGGCCGTCCGGCCGACGTTGTTGATCGACGCGACGGGCTCGATGCTCACCAGCCCGCCTTGCCCGGTCCGGGCCAGCACATCGTACTGGTAGTAAGAAGACAGGCAGACCCGAGACTCCAAAGGCTCCAAGAGCCCGGGGATGAGCTTCCTATGCCGACGGCCGCCGAGTCGGGAGCGACCGGTAGCCGATCGACGACACGCGAATTGGGGCCGCTTGCTATCGACGACGGCCAGCATGGGACTCTCCTTGGAGTGACGATCTCGTGTGGGAGATGACGGAAAACAGCAACGGTAGCCTGTAATCAACGTAACGCAAGCTTTTTCATCATATTGATCGTCAATTTGTTGAGTAATTTCGCTATCAATCGATCCACGCATGATCTCCCGTCGCGCGACGGCCAGAACGAACCTGGCTTGGGGGGCGCCCGTCAAGGCTGGCGGGCGGCGATGACGACTATCCGCTCGACGTGGCGATGGGGGATGTCGCGGATGACGCCCTACGGACTTTCGCCCGCTGACGAGGAACGTTCGAGGCGGAATTGATTGGATTCAGGATCGACGCCGGTCCCGACCAAGCGCGCCACGTGCCCCCGCGGGAGTAACATCCCTTGATCGCCCGATCGACCCAGCACGTCGCGTCCCTGGCGTCAGAGTAGGGGGGCGAACAGCCGGACGACGTTCTCGGCGATCTCTCGGAGGCCGCCGGGGCGGGGCTCGTAGACCGTGCAGCCGGCGGACAGCAGCTCGATCCAGCGGGCGACGTCGGCGGCGCGGGCCTCATCGAAGAGGTAGAGCGCGACCTCGTAGTTGAGGAACATGCTGCGGTTGTCCATGTTCGCCGAGCCGACCGCCACCAGCCGGTCGTCGAACAGGATGACCTTGGCGTGGAGCATCGAGGGCCGGTAGAGGAGCACCTCGGCGCCCGCCTCGTGCAGCTCGCGGATGTAGGCCTCGCGGGCGTAGTCGGTGATCGGGTGGTTCGATCGCCTCGGGATGACGAGGCGGACGTCGATCCCCCGTCGCGTGGCCAGCACCAGGGAGCGCAGGAGCATCTCGTCGGGGACGAAGTACGGCGTGACGATCCAGACGCGTCGCCTCGCGAAGAAGATCAGCGACAGGATCGACTCGTAGAGCGGGTCCCCGTCGACGTCCGGGCCGCTGGCGACGACCTGGACCCGGCCGCCCTCGGCGTTGCCGGCGGGGGTCGGGGCCGGGACGAGGGCCCGGGAGGGGCGCGGGGCGGGGACCGACTCGCCCGTGACGAACTTCCAGTCCGAGCGGAACAGCGCGTCCAGGTCGGCCGCGGCGGGTCCCGCGACGGAGACGGCCAGGTCGCGCCAGCGGTCGGGGTCGGGCAGGGGGCCGATGTAGTCCGAGGTCAGGTTCATCCCGCCGGCGACGGCCTCGCGACCGTCGGCGATCACCAGCTTGCGGTGGTTGCGCAGGTTCGCCCGGCCGCGGAAGGGGAGGTGGAGCATCGGCATGAAGAACGCCGCCTTCCCCCCCGCCGCCACCAGGGGTGCCAACTCGCGTCGCCTGAGCCGCCACGAGCCGACGTCGTCCAGCAGGAGGCGGACCCTGACGCCCTCGGCCGCCTTCCGGGTCAAGGCTCCCAGGATCGCGCCGCCGGCCTCGTCGCCGGCCAGGATGAACGTGGTGACGTGGACCGTCTCGCGGGCGTTCGAGATGACCTCCAGCATGCGACCGAAGGCCTCCTCGCCGGTCTCCAGGACGTCCACGACGTTCCCCCCGCTGGCCTCGGGGACGCCGTAGGAGCGCAGGAGCCGCTCGGCGTTGGAGTCGAGGGCCGGCGCCGTGCGCGGGGCGACCGCCGAGTAGACCGGCGCCTTGCCCGCCGCCATCCGGTTCACCTTGCGCCCGCCGAACAGGATGTACAGGGGCACGCCGACGTATGGAGTCAGGACCACCACCATCAGCCAGGCCAGCGTGCTCGCCGGAGAGCGCTTCTGCCTCAGGATGTAGGCGACGAAGACCACGCCCAGGACGAAGCCCAGGATGGTCGTCAGCTCGGCGGAGAGCCAGTAGTACGCCCGCGTCAGGATCCCTTCCACCGCCCGCCCCCCTCTCATGGTCCGAAACAAGTCGGGGCCGATGGCGCCAGGCTACCAGGATCGAGGGCGGCCCGTCATCGGCCGACCGCCGCCTGGCCAGCGCGGCGACGATCGGCGCGGGCTTTGCTTCCTTGATCGGCGGTCGGACGCGACGCCGGCGCGCTCGAATCGTCCCGCGGGGGGCCGGGGCCGTCGGAGGCGCGTCCCATGGAAACAAGGGGAATGACGATGTCCGATTCGATCAAGGACCAGGCCGCCGACGCCGCCAAGGCCGCGGGAGACAAGGCGAAGGAAGCGGGCCGCGCCGCCGCCGACAAGGCCCAGGAAATCGGGTCCGCCGCGAAGGATAAGGCCCAGGAGATGGGGGCCGCCGCGAAGGACAAGGCCCAGGAGGCCGGCCAGGCCGTCGCCGACAAGGCCCGCGAGGCCAAGCAAGCGGCCGGCGGGGCGATGGAGGACACCGGGCGGCAACTCCAGGAAGACTGACGGTCGGGAGTTGACGGAGAGGCGGCCGGCGCGACGAAAATTCTTTCATCTTGGCCGCTTGTGTCGGGCCGGGGCCATCGCCATAATCGCTCGATCGCTCCTTCGAGCGGGCGGCCCGCCACATGAAACGGCGGGCCGTCGTCGACCTCTCCGAACCGGACGATTCGAAGTAATATGGCGAATACACGACGTTGGCTCGCCGGGACGGCCCTCGCGGCCGTCACCGTGATGTCCCTGCCTGTCCAGGCCCGCGCGGGCGAGGCCAACCTGGTCCTCCCCGACCTCGCGTCTCGTGCCTATCTAGGCGGCCAGGTGACTGGCTGGTCGCTGCTGGCGGGGGGCCTCTTCGTCTGCGCGCTGGGGCTGGCCTTCGGGCTGATCTTCTATCGGCAGCTCGAACGCCTGCCGGTCCACCGCTCGATGCGCGAGGTCAGCGAGCTGATCTACGCGACGTGCAAGACGTACCTCCTGCACCAGGGCAAGTTCATCCTGATCCTCTGGGCGTTCATCGCCGCGGTGATCGTCGCCTATTTCGGCTTCCTCTCGGGCCACGAGGCGCACCCGCCGGGCGCGGGCCTGCGCAACTATCCGCCGAGCGTGAAGGTGCCGGTCATCCTGGCGTTCAGCCTGATCGGGATCGCCGGCAGCTACCTCGTGGCGTGGTTCGGCATCCGGATCAACACGTTCGCCAACAGCCGCACCAGCATGGCCAGCCTGCGGGGCGTGCCGTTCCTCTGCTACTCGATCCCGCTCAAGGCGGGGATGTCGATCGGCATGGTGCTCATCAGCGTGGAGCTGCTGATGATGCTGTGCATCCTGCTGTTCGTCCCGCGCGAGCTGGCCGGGCCGTGCTTCATCGGCTTCGCCATCGGCGAGTCGCTCGGGGCCGCGGCGCTGCGGGTGGCGGGGGGGATCTTCACCAAGATCGCCGACATCGGCGCCGACCTGATGAAGATCGTCTTCGGCATCAAGGAAGACGACGCGCGCAACCCTGGCGTGATCGCCGACTGCACCGGCGACAACGCGGGCGACTCGATCGGCCCCACGGCCGACGGGTTCGAGACCTACGGCGTGACGGGCGTCGCGCTGATCACTTTCATCCTGCTGGCCGTCCCCCGGGCCGAGGTCCAGGTCGACCTGCTGGTCTGGATCTTCGCGATCCGGATCCTGATGGTGGCCGTCAGCGGCGTCGCCTACTTCGTGAACGAGGCGATCGCGCGGCGGCGATTCGTCCACCTGCGGCACTTCGACTTCGAGATCCCGCTGACGGGCCTGGTGTGGGTGACGAGCCTGCTGTCGATCGCCGCGACCTACGCGGCCAGCTTCGTCCTGATCCCGAACGTCGCCGACGACCCGAACCTCTGGTGGCAGCTCGCGACGGTCATCAGCTGCGGCACCCTGGCGGGCGCGGTCATCCCCGAGGTGACGAAGGTCTTCACCTCCACCAGCTCGGCCCACGTCAAGGAGGTGATCACGGCCAGCCGCGAGGGCGGCGCGTCGCTGAACGTCCTGTCCGGGCTGACGGCCGGCAACTTCTCGGGGTTCTGGGTCGGCGGCGTGGTGATCGCCGGGCTGATGACGATGGCCTACGCCGTGAGCCTGTTCTTCCCCCCGGGGCTGATGCTCGCGCCGGCGGTCTTCGCGTTCGGCCTGGTGGCGTTCGGCTTCCTCGGCATGGGCCCGGTCACGATCGCCGTGGATAGCTACGGCCCGGTCACCGACAACGCCCAGAGCGTCTACGAGCTGTCGCTGATCGAGCAGGAGCCGGGCATCGAGGAGGAGATCCGCCGCGACTTCGGCTTCGACCCCGAGTTCGGCCGCGCCAAGCTGCTGCTGGAGGAGAACGACGGCGCCGGCAACACGTTCAAGGCGACCGCCAAGCCGGTCCTCATCGGCACGGCGGTCGTGGGCGCCACGACGATGATCTTCTCGATCGTGGTCGAGCTGGTCGGCGGTCGCGACGCGGCCGGCGACCTCGTCCTGCTGCCGGAGCTGATCGAGAACCTCTCGATCCTCCACCCGCCGTTCCTGCTGGGCCTGATCTTCGGCATGGCGGTGATCTACTGGTTCACCGGCGCGAGCACCCAGGCGGTGATCACCGGCGCGTACCGAGCGGTCTCGTTCATCCGGCGGAACATGAAGCTCGACAGCTCCGCCAAGGCGAGCGTCGAGGACTCCAAGCGCGTCGTGGCGATCTGCACCCGCTACGCGCAGCTCGGCATGTTCAACATCTTCCTGACGGTCTTCTTCGTCACCCTGGCCGCGGCGTTCGTCGAGCCGTACTTCTTCATCGGCTTCCTGATCGGCCTGGCGCTCAGCGGGCTGTTCCAGGCGATCTCGATGGCGAACGCCGGCGGCGCGTGGGACAACGCCAAGAAGATCGTGGAGACCGACCTGCGGGAGAAGGGGACCCCGCTGCACGCCGCGACCGTCGTGGGCGACACCGTCGGCGACCCGTTCAAGGACACGAGCAGCGTGGCGATGAACCCCATCATCAAGTTCGCCACCCTGTTCGGCCTGCTGGCCGTCGAGCTGGCCCAGGGAGTCTCCTTCGGCGCCCGCGTCGGGCTGGCGGCGGCGTTCGCCGTCGTGGCCCTCGTCTTCATCCACCGCAGCTTCTACGGCATGCGGATCGAGGACAGCCAGACCGGCGGGGCTCACGACGCCGAGTCGGAGGAGTTGTACGGGCCGGCCCTCGTGGATTCTTGACCATGAAGGCCGCCCCCCGCCGGGGTCTCGCGCCATGATGCTCATGGCCGAGGCCCAGGACGGCCGGACCATCTGGGTCGTGGTGGAGCTGCACCGGCCCAAGAAGCGGATCCGCAGCCGCATCGTCCTGCACCTGGGCGAGTTCCGCGACCGCGACGAGGCCGAGGCCGCGTTCCTCGAACGCCTGGGGACCGACCCCCGTCTCGTCGAGCTGGCCGCGCGCTGGAAGGCGAACGCCGCCGACGTCCTGTCGGACCGCAAGGCGCGCCGGCGGTTCCTCCTCTGCGGGGTGATCGCCGGCGTCTCCGAGCACGCCGACGACATCCTCCGCCGCCGCGAGCGCGAGGAGGAGCAAGACCGGGCGCGTCGGCGCGCGGCGGACTGGGCCGAGTCCGGCGGCGGGCCGGCCGCCTTCGCCGTCCTGGGACTCCCCCTCGCCGCCTCCCTCGACGACATCAAGGCCGCCTACCGCCGCGCCGCCATCCGCGCCCACCCCGACCGCGGCGGCGACCACGCCGTCATGGTCCGCCTGAACGCCGCCTACGAAGCGGCCGTCGACTACGCCTCCTGGCGCGGTTGAGCCGGGGCGCCTCGGCGTGCCCGCGATGCCCCGGGGGTTTCGGCCGCCTCGCCGTCCAAGTATCATGGCGCGTATTGCACCCTGCCCGGACTTCCGCTTCGATCATCCCCCTCGCGGAGGGATCGACCTTGCGACGCGCCTTCCTCTCCGGCCTCGCGGCGGCTTGCCTGACCTTCTCCCCCCCGGCCGACGCCCAGGACGCCGGGATCGAGTTCAACCGCGACGTCCGGCCGATCCTCTCCGAACACTGCTACGCCTGCCACGGGCCGGACAAGGGCCAGCGCAAGGCGAAGCTCCGGCTGGACGTCCGCGAGGCCGCGCTCAGGAACAGCGTCGTCGTCCCCGGCGAGCCCGACATGAGCGAGCTGGTGATGCGGATCCTGAGCGAGGACGACGCGGACGTCATGCCGCCTCGCGACGCACACAAGGATCTCACCGACGCCCAGAAGCGGACGCTTCAGGACTGGATCGCCCAGGGGGCCGAATACCAGGACCATTGGGCCTACGTCCCCCCCTCGCGTCGGCCCGTCCCCGAGGTCTCGCGGCCGGATTGGGTCTCCAACCCCATCGACGCCTTCCTGCTGGCCTCGCTCGATTCCAACGGCGTCGAGCCATCCCCGGAGGCCCCGCGGCGACGGCTGATCCGCCGCCTGTCGCTCGACCTCCTGGGCCTGCCGCCCTCGCCCGAGGAGGTCCGCGCGTTCGAGGAGGACTCCGACCCGAGGGCCTACGAGAAGCTGGTCGACCGCCTCCTGGAATCGCCCCATTACGGCGAGCGGATGGCCGTCGCCTGGCTGGACCTGGCCCGCTTCACCGACACCGTCGGCTTCCACGGCGACCAGGGCCAGCGCGTCTTCCCGTATCGCGACTACGTCATCGACGCATTCAATTCCAACAAGCCGTTCGACGAGTTCGCGACCGAGCAACTGGCCGGCGACCTGCTCCCGGACCCGACCCCGGAACAGATCGTCGCCACCTGCTTCAACCGCCTGAACATGATGACCCGAGAGGGGGGCGCCCAGCCCGGCGAATACCTCGCCAAGTACGCGGCCGACCGCGCACGGACCGTCGGACTCACCTTCCTCGGCTCCACCTTCGGGTGCGCCGAGTGTCACGACCACAAGTACGATCCGATCTCCCAGCGCGACTTCTACACCCTCTCCGCGTTCTTCGCCGACGTGAAGCAGTGGGGCGTCTATCACGACTACGATTACACGCCCAACCCCGAGCTGAGGGGCTGGTCCAACGACCACCCGTTCCCTCCCGAGATCGAGGTCGAGAGCCCCTACCTGATCCGCCGTCGCGACGACCTGCGGCGCAAGCTCGCGGCGGTCGGGGAGGAGTTCCCGGACGCGGCGACGTTTCTCCGCTGGGTCGGGCCGACCGCCGAACTCCTCAAGGCTCACGAGACCGGTTGGGCCCCGCTCGCCCCCCAGGCCGGGGATGGCGTCGAGACGCTCCCCGACGGCGGCCTGCTCGTCACCGACGCGGCCAAGTCCAAGGCCAGGCCCAAGGGCCCCGATACCCGCTTCCGCTTCCAGGCGACGGCCCCCGGATGGGTCTCGCGGATTCGCGTCGAACTGCTCCCCGACGAGCGACACGGCGGCAAGGTCGCCCGCGACGGCTCCGACGTCGCGACCGTCTCCCTCGTCGCGACGATCGATGGCGAGAGCCGGCCGCTGGCCTTCCACCTGGCCGACGCCGACCGCAAGAGCCCGCGCTACTTCAATGGGGATGAGATCCTCGGCATCCTGTCGGGCTGGCGGACGTCGAAGGAGGAGGCCGACCAGCCCCACGCCGCCGTCTGGTGCCTGGACGCGCCGGTCCAGTTGGGCGAGGGCCGGACGCTGACCGTCGAGGTCAAGAGCCCGCAGGCCGGTCGGGTGCGGGTGTCGTTCTCGCCGATCGGGATCGGCCCCGACGGCGCGCCGACCGGCGACGTGACGCCGGAGGTCCGCGCGGCCATCCTTGCGGTGGCGGCCGGGTCCGATTCGGCCTCGGACGCGGCGAAGACAACCCGTGCCCAGCACGCCCGCAGCGTCGCGACCGATCCGGAAACGTGGCGAGCCGTCCGGGAGGTTGCCCAGCAAATCCTCGCCTGTCGCGACGGCCGGGCGTTTTGCACGATCGTCCGCGCCGCCGAGCCGATGGAGACGCGCGTCCTTCCGCGCGGCGACTGGCTGGACCGCTCCGGCGAGGTCGTGGAGCCCGAGATCCCCCACTTCCTCCCGCGTGAATCGGTCCCCACCGGCCGCCGGTTGAACCGGCTCGACCTCGCTCGCTGGATCACCGCCGACGAGAACCCGCTCACGGCCCGCGTCTTCGTGAACCGGCTTTGGAAGCAGTTTTTCGGGGTCGGGATCAGCTCCGTGGTGGAGGACGTCGGGGGGCAGGGGGAATGGCCCGTCCATCCCGACCTGCTGGACTGGCTGGCGGTCGAGTTCCGCGAATCGGGCTGGGACGTCAAGCACGTGGTCCGGCTCATGGTGGAGTCGTCGGCGTATCGCCAGGACTCGAAGGGCAGGCCGGAATTGAAGGACGTCGACCCGAACAATCGGTGGGTCGCGTTCATGTCGCCCCGCCGGCTGGAGGCGGAATTCGTGCGCGACAACGCGCTTTCGGTCGCCGGCCTCCTCAACCTGGATCTCGGCGGCCCGAGCGCCTATCCGTATCAGCCGGCCGGCTACTACGCGAACTTGCAGTTCCCCGACCGCGATTACATCGCCAGCACCGGCGACCTCCAGTACCGTCGCGGCGTCTACTCGCACTGGCAGCGGACATTCCCGCACCCGATGCTGGCGAACTTCGACGCCCCGGCGCGCGAGGAGTGCACCCCGGCCCGCAACGTCGCCAACACGCCCCAGCAGGCGCTCACGCTCCTGAACGACCCGAGCTTCGTCGAGGCCGCGCGGGCGCTCGCCGGCCGGGTGCTCGCCGACACCCCGGAGGACGACGCGGCGCGGGTCGACCTGCTCTACCGCCTCGTCCTGGCCCGCCCGGCCGACGACGCCGAGCGTTCCTCGCTCCTGGAGTTCCTGGAAGGTCGCCGCCGGTTCTATCGCGACAATCCAGCGGAGGCCGGGAAGCTGCTGAGCGTCGGCCAGGCCCCCGCGACCGGCGACGCCGAGACGGCCGCCTGGGCGATGACCTGCCGAGTCGTGCTCAACCTCCACGAGTCGATCACCCGGTATTGAGGCCCCCGACATGCCCACCGATTTCGACGCCTGGCGGACCAACCTCCAGCGCCGGGCGTTCCTGCGGAACTCGGCCTACGGGATCGGATCGCTGGCCCTCGCCGGCCTGCTCGACCCGTCCATCCACCGCGCGGCCCGCGCCGGCGAGGACGACGCGGTTGCGAGCCCCGGTGCCTGGCGCGGCGTGGTCCGGCCCGTCCACTTCCCCGTCAAGGCCAGGAGGGTGATCCACCTCTGCATGGCCGGCGGGCCGTCGCAGTTCGAGAGCCTGGACTACAAGCCGAGGCTGAGGGACCTGCACGGCAAGCCGTTCCCGGAGTCGTTCACCAAGGGTCAGCAACTCGCGCAGCTCCAGAACAAGGAGCTGATCGCGCGCGGGCCCTTCTGCGAGTTCCGCCCGCATGGCGAGTCGGGGCAGATGATCTCCGACCTGTTCCCGCACATCGCCACCATCGCCGACAAGATCGCCATCGTGCGGTCGCTGTCGACCGAGCAGATCAACCACGACCCGGCGCACGCCTTCATGAACAGCGGGTCGATCCAGAAGGGTCGGCCGAGCATGGGCTCGTGGCTCCTGTACGGCCTGGGCGCCGAGACCGAGGATCTGCCTGGGTTCGTGGTGATGACCTCGGTCGGGGCGACGGGCGCGCAGCCGGTCTCGGCGCGGCAGTGGTCGGCGGGGTTCCTGCCCAGCAAGTTCCAGGGGATCCAGTTCCAGTCGAAGGGGGACGCGGTCCACTACATCGCCAACCCCCCGGGCGTCGACCGGGACGCCCAGCAAGCCTCGATCGCCGAGGTCAACCGGCTCAACGGCATCCTCGCCGCCGACCGGCTCGACCCCGAGATCCAGACCCGCGTCGCCCAGTACGAGATGGCGTTCCGGATGCAGGCGAGCGTCCCGGATCTGACCGACTTCGCCGACGAGCCGAGGTCGGTCCTGGACGAGTACGGCGTCCAGACGCCGGGCGACGGCAGCTTCGCGTCCAACTGCCTGATGGCCCGCCGCCTGGCCGAGCGCGGGGTCCGCATGATCCAGCTCTACCATCGCGCCTGGGACCACCACGGCAACATCGAGAGCGGCATGACCCGCGCGGCCCAGGACGTTGATCAGCCCTGCGCGGCGTTGGTGAAGGACCTGGAGCGGCGCGGGATGCTGGACGACACCCTGGTCATCTGGGGCGGCGAATTCGGCCGCACGCCGATGGGGCAGGGGACCGGCCGCGACCACCACATCCTGGCCTTCTCGGCCTGGTTGGCCGGCGGCGGCATCAAGGGGGGCGTCACGTACGGCGAGACCGACGAGCTTGGCTATCGCGCCGTCCACGACGAGGTCCACGTCCGCGACCTGCACGCCACGATCCTCGCGCTCTGCGGCATCGACCACGCCCGGCTTTCGTTCAAGTACCAGGGCCTCGACGTCCGCCTCACCGGCGTCGACCCCGCCCGCGTCGTCCGCGAGCTGATCGCCTGAGCCGCGCCCGCCGGGCGGCCGGGTCCGAATTCCGTAGGTCGGGGCTCGCCGATCCCGCCCCGCGCGCGTATGATGTTGACGTCCGACAAAAGTAAGATCCGGCGGGGCTCGTGGCCGGGACTGTCCTTCGGCGGCCTCGTGGCCTAGCATGAAGGCGGGGACGGGTTCGGGCTTCCGGGGCGATGTCGGGAGGGCTTGGGCGATGCCGTCGCGGCTGGTCTCGCTGGGGATCTTGATCTACTGGTCGATCGCGGCGTTCCTGCTGCTGACGTGGGAAGTGCTGCCGGAGCTGACGCTGGGCTACCCGCCGGACATGAGGGCGATCGCGTCGGCCGCGGGGACGAACCCGGGGCCGGTGACGTGGTCGATCGACGTGATCGACGACCGCGGCAAGCCCGAGGCGCGCCGGACGGTCGGCTGGGCGACGACGGATTCCGAGCGCGTCGAGGACGGCGGCTACGAGATGACCAGCCACGTCGAGATCGACTCCTCGGCGTTGCTGTGGCGGACGCCGCTGGCCGGGGGCGTGGGGGCCCGGCTGACCATCGACGGCCGGTACGACGTCTCCCCCAGGGGGGACCTCCGCTCGTTCGAGATGGACGTGGCCGCCGCCGGCATGGGCGAGAAGCTGCTGACCGTCGAGGGGAAGGTGGACGACGGCGTGATGGAGGTCGTCGCGCGCGGGGCCGCCTCGCTGCTCAACCGCCGGATGCGGTTCCCGTACGAGTCCAAGGGGGTCGTCTACGACTCGCTCCGACCGCTCGACCGCCTGCCCGGGCTCCAGGTGGGCCAGCGCTGGGACGCGCGGGTGGTCAACCCGCTGACCGGCGCGGTGGACTCGGCGCGGGTGTCGGTGGAGAAGCGGACGCTGATCGACTGGAACGGCGAGGCCGTCAGCGCGTTCGAGGTCGTCCAGTCCGCCGGGCCGATCAAGGCGCGGACCTGGGTGGCCCTCGACGGGGTGATCCTCCGCCAGCAGGTGCCCATCCCGATGGTCGAGATGGTCCTGGAACGGCTCCCCGAGGGGGCGCCGAAGCCCGTGATCGAGCCCCCGCGAGAGGAGGGACGATGATCGAGCTGCGCGGAGTCGGCAAGTCGTTCGGGACCAAGCGCGCCGTCGATGGCCTCGACCTGACCGTCCGGCCGGGGGAGCTGTTCGCCTTCCTGGGGCCCAACGGCGCGGGCAAGACCACGACGATCAAGATGATCTGCG
This sequence comes from Paludisphaera sp., assembly GCF_037189885.1. Classification (NCBI taxonomy): domain Bacteria; kingdom Pseudomonadati; phylum Planctomycetota; class Planctomycetia; order Isosphaerales; family Isosphaeraceae; genus Paludisphaera; species Paludisphaera sp. The sequence goes on along the minus strand of NZ_JBBCIR010000039.1, from coordinate 63,607 downwards.
GCCTCCTCCGCCCCAGCGAGGGCGAGGTGCTGGTCGGCGGCCACCCGGCCGGCTCGGAGGGCGCGCGACGGCTGCTGGGGTACGTCCCCGATCAGCCCTACCTCTACGACAAGCTCACCGGGCGCGAGTTCCTCCGGTTCATCGTCGAGATGTATGGCGTCGACCGCGCGACCGGCTCGGCGCGCATCGAGGAGATGATCGACACCTTCGAGATGGCCGAGTTCATCGACGACCTGTGCGAGGGCTACTCGCAGGGGATGAAGCAGCGCGTCGTCTTCGCCTCGGCCCTGGTGCACGAGCCGAAGGTCCTGATCGTCGACGAGCCGCTGGTCGGGCTGGACCCCCGCAGCGCCCGGATCGTCAAGAACATGTTCGTGTCGCAGGCGCGTTCCGGCGCGGCGGTCCTGATGTCGATCCACCTGCTGGGGATCGCCGAGGAACTGGCCGACGTGATCGGGATCGTCAACCGGGGCAAGATGCTGGCCGTCGGGACCCTGGCCGAGCTGCGCTCGCAGTCCCGGCACGACGGCAGCCTGGAGGACCTGTTCCTCAAGCTGACCGACCACGACGTCGCCAGGGCGGTCAGCTCCGTCGCCCGCGCCCGGCTGGAGGCGACTCCATGAGCATGGCGCTCCCCGAACCCCTCGCCGCCCCCGCCCCCCCGACCAGGACCGACGACGGCCGCGTCGCCCGATCGCTCCGTTGGCTGCGCAGGCGGCAGTTACGCAACACTTTGAGCGTGATGGTGGCCGACTCGCGCCTGCGGGCGTCGATGATCGTGTTCTGCTCGGCCGTCTTCTGGGCGGGGCTGTTCCTGCTGTTCCTGGGGAGCTTCCAGTTCATCGCGGGGTACGTCGACCTGGCCAACATGATCGTCGAGTACCTCTTCAGCATGTTCTTCCTGTCGCTGCTGGCGATGCTCCTGTTCTCCAACGGGATCATCGTCTACACGGCGCTCTTCCGGTCGCGCGAGGCGGCGTACCTGCTGACCACCCCCGCGCCGGCGGATCGCATCTTCGCGCACAAGTTCGTGGAGGCGATCGGGTTCTCGTCGTGGGCGTTCTTCCTGCTGGGGAGCCCGCTGCTGGTGGCCTACGGCCTGACCATCAAGGCGAGCCCGTCCAGCGAGGCCGGCGCGCCCCTGGCGTTCTACCTGCTGACGATGGCCTTCCTGACGGTCTTCGTCCTCATCCCGTCGAGCCTGGGTGCGATCGTGGCGCTCGTGGTGGCGAACGTCTTCCCGAAGCGCGAGAAGGCCGTGCTGACGCTGACGACGCTCGCGGGGATCGCGGCGGCGGCCTACGTCGGCTGGCGGATCTGGCGCACCCCCGGCGAGGCGTTGTCGGGGGACTGGCTGGGGGGCATCCTCAATCGGCTGGCGTTCTCCCAGCACCCCCTCTGGCCCAGCCGATGGATGTCGGCCGGGCTGATGGCCGCGGCTAAGGGGGAATGGAAGACGGCGTCGTACTACCTGATGATGCTGTCGTCCCACGCCGGGCTGGCCTACCTCGTGGCGGCGGTCCTCGCCCGCGACCTCTACCGCCGGGGCTACAGCCGCGTCCAGGGGGGCCGTTCCAGCCGCAAGCGACGCGGGTTCCTGCTCATGGACGCCGCGTTCCACCGCGTCTTCTTCTTCTTCCCCCACCCGATCCGCCTGCTGATCCTCAAGGATCTGCGGACGTTCCTGCGCGACCCGACGCAGTGGTCGCAGTTCCTCATCTTCTTCGGCCTGCTGGCGTTCTACTTCTTGAACATCCCCCGGCTGGGCTACGGGTCGCAGAGCCCGTACTGGCGGAACCTCGTCAGCTTCCTGAACCTCTCGGTGACGGCGCTGATCCTCTCGACGTTCACCAGCCGGTTCATCTTCCCGCTGCTCTCGCTGGAGGGGCGGAACTTCTGGGCGCTGGGGCTCCTGCCGCTGCGGCGCGATCAGATCCTCTGGGGCAAGTTCGCGTTCTCGGCCGGGATCTCGCTGATCTCCACCGAGTTCCTGGTCATCCTGTCGGACCTCATGCTGAAGATGAACCCGTGGATGATCGCGCTTCACGTCGTGATGATCGCGGTCCTGTGCCTGGGGCTCTCGGGGATCAGCGTGGGGCTGGGGGCGCGGCTGCCGAACTTGCGCGAGACCGACCCGTCGAAGATCGCCGCGGGGTTCGGCGGGACGTTCAACCTGCTGGTGAGCCTGGTGTTCATCTTCACGGTCGTGACGGCGCTGGCGATCCCCTGCCACCTGTACTTCGCGGGGCAGGAGAACCCGGAGTCGGCGCGGATCATCCTGTCGCGCGGCGACCTGCGGTTCTGGCTGACCGCGGCCGCGCTGGGCAGCCTGGCCCTCGGGGCGGCGGCCACGATCATCCCGCTGCGGATCGGCATCAAGGCGTTCAACCGGATGGAATTCTGAGGCGCGCGCCCGACGCCCGCCGGCACATGGGTTGCTCCGGCTCGTCTGAAGTCGGACCGAGACGCGAGCGTCGCTCGCCCCATGTACCGGGAGCCCTTCGATGAGCCAGACAGCCGTGCGAGACGTGGCGGCCCAAAGCGGGAGCCGGCGGGCGTGGCCCCGAGAGTTCGCCCCGGGCGTCGCCTACCTGCGCGCCGGGATCGCCAACCTGTTCTTCGTCGGGCCCGAGGGGGCCGGCGACCGCGGCTGGGTGCTGATCGACGCCGGGGTGCCCGGCTATTTGGGCTCCATCGTCGAGGCCGCCGCCGAGCGCTTCGGGCGCGGCGCGCGGCCGTCGGCGATCCTCCTGACGCACGGCCATTTCGACCACGTCGGGGCGCTGGAGGCCCTGGCGGAGCGGTGGGACGCCCCGGTCTACGCCCATGACCTGGAGATGCCGTACCTGACCGGCCGCGACTCGTACCCGCCCCCGGACCCGACCGTCGGCGGCGGCATGATGGCGTCCCTCTCGTGGCTCTACCCGCGTGGGCCGGTCGACGTCGACGCCAGGGCCCATGCCTTGCCCGCCGACGGTTCCATCCCCGAGCTGCCCGGATGGCGCTGGATCGCCACGCCGGGACACTCCCCCGGCCACGTCTCGTTCTTCCGCGACGCCGATCGGACGCTGATCGTCGGCGACGCGTTCGTGACCACCCGCCAGGAATCCGCCCTCTGCGTGCTGACCCAGCGCCCGGAGGTCAACGGCCCTCCCGCCTACTTCACCCAGGATTGGGAGCTGGCCCGCCGCTCCGTGGAGACGCTCGCCGCGCTGGAGCCCGAGGTGGCCGCGACCGGGCACGGCGTCCCGATGCGGGGCCAGGGACTGCGCGACGCGCTGATGGCCCTGGCGGTCGATTTCAAGCGCGACACCGTCCCCGGCCACGGCCGTTATGTGGGCCACCCGGCCATCTTCGGCCCGCAAGGCGTGGTCTTCACCCCTCGCGACGTGCCCCATCCGATGGTCCACGCGCTGGCCGGGCTCGGCCTGGGCCTCGCGGCGGGGTGGGCGCTCAAGACGTGGAAGGATCGCCGAGCGTGAGCCGGGCCGCCGAGCGGCCTGACCGCTTCGCGGACCGCCCCCCCCGCGAGGGGGGAAGACGTCGGATCAGACCCCTTCCCCCCTCGCGGGTGAAGGTGGCCCGGAGGGCCGGATGAGGGGGACGACAAGCGAGACGGCCGTGGGGCTCCCGAGCCGCTCGGATAAGCCTACCGGAAACTCCGCCGGCCCTCGCGCGTGTCGTCCCCCTCTCCTGACCGCTTCGCGGTCTGTCCTCCCCCGCGAGGGGGGAAGACGTGGGATCAGACCCCTTCCCCCCTCGCGGGGGAAGGTGGCCCGGAGGGCCGGATGAGGGGGAAGCCAAGCAGGCGGTGTGACGGAATTCGCGGCGGCCGGCCGGGCCTTGGATAGCTCCTACGGCCGTCGCGCGTCGTCCCCCTCACCTGACCGCTTCGCGGTCTGTCCTCCCCCGCGAGGGGGGAAGACGTCTGGAGACCTCACGCGCCGGGCGACGTCTCGACGCGGACGCAATCCTCGGTGATGAACGCCGATGGGTCTCGGACGCATGGCGGCAGGCCCGGGCCGACGACCGGTCGCAACGACGCCTCGCGCTCGGCGACCTCTTGGTTCAGCGCCAGCAGGAAGGCCAGCGGGTCTTCCTTCGGCTTCATCCCGTAGGCCGCCCGGACCGCCGAGTCCAGCGCGTCGTGGGCGTCGCGCAGCGGGTTCTTGCCGGGCGTCTCCAGCGTCCGGTACAGGTCGCGCAGGCTCCAACCGTTCTCGGCCATCACCCGCCGACGCAACCCTCGCAACGCCGTCGCCGCGTCGGCCACCTTCCTCGCCCGCCCCAGCGTCGGCCCCTGCGGCCAGGGGAACGTGTCGAATACGGTGTCGCTCGTGTAGCGGAAATCCCCCTTCAGCGTCGAACACCGCGAGACGAACCAGGCCCAATGGATCCCCGATTGGAGGATGCCGAAGGAGTAGTCGTCTGGGAGGGGGAAGACGATCAAGGCGGCATTCGGCCGGATATACCGCTGGACGAACTCGAAGATTGGACGCTTCGTTACCTGCGCGCAAGCAATGTAGCGGGAAGTCGAGGCGACCTTCGAAATCAACTCCGGGCGTGGATAGGACAGGAGCCACCACCGGTTCAGGAAGTTGCGGTGATGCTGATTCACCTTGGCACTCGAATTGGCGTCCAGCGCCATCCGATTCCGCCTCGCTTCTTCCGCGGCGGCGGCCTCGCGGACAGGAAGCACGGTGCCCTTTAACCGGTTGATAAGCGATGTATACTGTCCGGCGGCGAGGATGTCGCGCGGGTGGAAATCGATGACGTATCGTTGAGGCGCGGGCGGCTTGGTCGATAACAGGTCATCGCCCGTCAGGTAGGGGAACAGTACCTCGGCATTCCTGGCCGATTCGCTCAGGAGCGTGGTGGCCTGGTCGGGCTGTAGCAAGAAGCCTTCGTGGCCGTGCGTCTGCCCCTGATAGCACGCGCCACTGTCGATGTTCGCGCGGAGCCGCTGGGCCTGCGTGACGTCGAACGAGGCGGAGAGGGCGGGGCCAATCGTGTCCAGTTCGACGACGCTCCATGGGCTGTCTTCCTGGTCGCCGAGCTGCGTGAACAGCTTCTTGATGCCGGGCGCGTCCCCCTTGATCCAGTTGGCGATGGAGACGTGGACCGCCGCGTCACCCGACCAGACCTGGGACGAGACGGCCTCAGTGATCGTGCCGCCGTGGCCGACGATGTAGTCGAGACCCCCTTCTCGGGAGTAGTTCTGCCGAATCGTGTTCGTGCCGACCAGCCCGGCGCGGCCACCGGTGCGCAGGGCGTCGTGCGTCTTGCGGAACCAGTAGACGCAGTAGTCGGCCCGGCCGGGGACGCCCGGGTAGCCGGCGCGAAGTTGGTTCAGGTAGGCGGGGCCGTACTCCTGCTGCATCTTGTTCTTCGACTGGAAAGGCGGGTTGCCGACGATGGCGTCGGCGTCGGGCCACTTGTGGAAGAGGGCGTCGGCGGCCTGGATGTTGTCGTCGAGGTTGTCCAGGGGGAGGGCGGCGTCGAATTCGATGGGGAGGTCGAGTTGTTCGGAGTCGATCCAGGCGCGGCTCTCGTCGATGGCGAGTTCCTTGGCGATCATGAGCGTGACCTTGGCCAGCTCGACGGCGAACTCGTCCTTGTCGAGCCCGAAGCACTGCTTGACGCCGACGAGCGAGCGGGTGCCGACGGCCTGCCGCGCCTGGCGGCCGAACTCGGCGTGGACGCGGGCGAGGAGGCCCAACTCCAGCCGCTTCAGCTCCCGGAACGCCACGTACAGGAAGTTGCCGGAGCCGCACGCCGGGTCGAGCACGCGGAAGCCCCTCAGTTCGTCCAGCAGGGCGCGAAGCTCCTTCAGCGTTTTCGCCGCCTCGATCCGCTCGCGCCAGGGGCGGACGATGGTCGGGAGGACGACCTTCTGGATGTCGGCCTCGGACGTGAAGTGCGCCCCGTAGGCGTGCCGCCGCTCCTTCCCCATGCTGCGCTGGAACAGCGTGCCGAAGATGGGGGGCTGCACCTTGCTCCAGTTCTCCTGGGCCGCGTCCAGCAGCATCGCGATCTCGTCCGGCCGCAGCTCCAGCGGCGTGACCTTCTGGAAGATGCCGCCGTTGAAGTAGCGGACGCCCTGGAACCGCCCGCCCCGCGCCGGGGCCTCGGAATCCATCTGGCGGAACAGGCCGCCGATGAGGTCATAGGTGCTCGCGCCGCGACGGCATTCGTCCAGCAGCTCGCTGAACAGGCCGCGGGGGAGGAGGCCGGCGTCCTCGGAGAACATGGCGACCACACATTGCAGCGCGAATCGTTGGGCGTGCTCGCGATCCTCCCCGCGATCGGTGAGCGCGTTGAAGGCCCCCGCCACTTTCGCCGCCGCCGCGCGGGTGACGTCGACGCGGTTGTTGCCGAACTGGGGCTTCTTCTCGACCGGGAAGAGGAAGTTGAACGCCGTGTACCGCTCGGGCAGATCCTCCAGGGCCACGACGTCGACCGGGTCGTTGAGCTGGGAGTCGAAGTCGTAGATCCAGAACTCGTCGAAGTTGCAGAGGACGACATACTTCGGGCGCTGGGGGACCAGTTGCAGCCAGTATTCGAACGCCTGGCCGTAGTGCTTCTGGAGCTTCTCGCCCCGCTTCTTCATCTCGACGAGGAGGCGGGGTCGCCAGAGGAGGTCGGCGAACTTGGTGCTCCTCGGCCCCTTGACGCGGAATTCCAGCGTCGCGCCGGCCTCCTTGTAGCCGCCGTGGCCGAAGGCGCGGAAGAGGCGGTCGCAGAAGACCTGCGCCTCCCCCTTCTCGTCCCCCTTGAGGGCTCGGGCGTACTCGACGAACTCGCGGATCGGTCATGCGGCGGCGCTCATCCATGAGCCTCCGTCGTGGCGGTGGTTGATTCGAATCGCGTTCAGGCGTGGCCGTTGGCCGAGGGGGCGGCGGCGGTCGGTGCGTCGTCGAGGAAGACGCCGATCTTGCGGAACTTGTCGTAGCGGCGGTCCATCAGCTCGTCGGTGGGGACGGGGATGAGCCGGCGGAGGTTCCGCAGCAGGAATTGCTTGAGCGCGGCGGCCATCTCGGCGTGGTCGCGGTGGGCGGCGCCGAGGGGTTCGGGGACCACTTCGTCGATGATGCCGAAGCGGAGCAGGTCGCGGCTCGTGAACTTCAGCGCCGCGGCGGCCTTGGGGGCGTGCTCGGCGCCCTTCCAGAGGATCGTGGCGCACCCCTCGGGGCTGATGACGGAGTAGTACGTGTGCTCCAGCATCCCCAGGTGGTCGCCGATCCCGATCCCGAGCGCCCCGCCGGAGCCCCCCTCGCCGATGACGACGCAGACGATGGGGGTCCTGATGCCGGACATCTCCATCAGGTTCTCGGCGATGATGGCGGCCTGCCCGCGCTCCTCGGCCGTGATCCCGGGATAGGCGCCGGGGGTGTCGATGAACGTGACGATGGGGAGGCCGAACTTCTCGGCGAACCGCATCTTCAGCAGGGCCTTGCGGTAGCCCTCCGGGTGGGCGCAGCCGAAGTGGCAGGCGGTGCGCTCGGCCAGGTTCTTCCCCTTCTGGTGGCCGACGAACATCACCTTCACGTCGTCCAGGTAGCCCAGGCCGGTGACGATCGCCTGGTCGTCGCCGATCGCCCGGTCGCCGTGAAGCTCCAGGAACTGGTCGAAGATCAGGTCGATGTAGTCCCGCGTCTGCGGGCGCTGGGGGTGCCGCGAGACCTGCACCGTCTGCCAGGGGTCGAGCTGCGAGTAGATCTCGCGCTTGAGGTTGGCCAGCTCGCGGCGGAGGCGTCGGATCTGGTCGCCGATCTTGGAGTTGTCGCCCTCGGCGCGGTTCTTGGCGTACTGCGCCTCCATCTCGCCGAGCCGCTGCTCCATCTCGTAGATGGGGGCCTCAAACGGGAGTCGCTGTTCGTGCGGGCTGCGCATGGCGGGCATGGATCCTAATCGAGGGCGGGCGGACGGGTCCCATCGGCGCCCGAAGGCGGGGCCTTCAAGCTTTATCGGCGTTCGGGTCGGGGTCGTCCCGGTAAATCCGGATCGGGCGGAGGGCGGTGAGGAACTCGTGCAGCGAGGCGAAGCGTTCGGCGGGATCCTTGCGGAGCATTCGCGCCACCAGGTCGCTGAACTCGGGCGTGACGCGCTCGTCCCGCGATTTCAGGGGGATCGGCTTCTCGCGGACGTGCTTGCTCAGCAATTCCTGCTGGGAGTCGCCCCGGAACGGCGGGCGTCCGCAGGCCAGCTCATAACAGGTGACGCCCAGGCTGTAGATGTCGGCCGTCGGGGCGGGGGCCTCGCAGCGGATCTGTTCCGGGGCCATGTACGTCCCGGTCCCCTGCCGGGGGACCTTGCCGCCGAACAGCCGGGACAGCCCCGACCGCACGCGCATCGCGATCGTGTAGTCGATCACCCGGACCTCCCCGGATCGGTTGGCCAGGATGTTCTCCGGCTTCACGTCCCGATGCACCCACCCCTTGTCGTGCATGCACGCCAGCCCCGAGGCCGCCTGCCGGATGATCCCGCGCAGGTGAGGGGGCATCGGGTACACGTTGGGGCGGACCAGGGGGAGCTTGAGATTATGGGCGGCGAAGTACTCCATCACGAAGTAGGGCTGGTCTCGATCGGCGACGTATTCGTGCACGCGTATCAGGTTCGGATGTCGCAGTTCCAGGCCCAACTTGGCCTCGGCGGCGAACTTCCGGCGCTCCGAGGAGTCGTCGCAGCGATCCGCGGCCAGCTGCTTGATCGCCAACCGGCGGTGGGTCGTCTCGTCGACGACCTCCATCACGGACGAGGTGACCCCGGCGTGGATCACCCGGACCACGCGGTACGCGCCGATTCGGTCTTCGGTCCCCGTCTTCGACACCCTCGCAGCCCTCCGCGACCCCGGCGTCTCGGCCGTCACGATCCGCACCATCCTACGACAATCCGACTCCACGGACAACGCGCCCACGCCGCCCGTCCTCGGCCACCGGGGGCGGATCCGGAGGAATTTTCGAGAAACCTGAAATCCCCGCCGCGCCGTCGCGGAGCATACCGGCGATTGATGGCCCGCTCCTTGGCATCGCAGAATCGGTTAAAGCGGCCCACGGGAAGGAGAGGCCCCCATAAGGGCCCGTGGCCCTGGGCTTATAGGGTGCCGCGACAGGACGCCGTGCCTGATGATCTCTCTGGCCCTAGCCCGCCCCACGGGCCACCCCTCGGCGGGACGGCGGACGCGCGTTTCATGCTGGCCGGGCATGAAAATCACAATCGAAAACGACGAACGAAGCCACGCCATTTCGGACGGAATCCATTGACGGGTAAGAACTAACGGCAATCTTGGGTAGGAGCGTTCTTGACGAACGAAGCCACGCTCGCGGGATGCGGCGGGGGCGGGTTTCGGGGCCGAGGGCGGATCGTTCCGGGCGGGGCGGGGGCGGGCCGCTCAAGAGGGGAGGGGGCGCGGGACGATCATGGAGCTACGGGAGTTCAGCCTGACGTCCCGCGGCGCTCGGCGGCGCGAGGGGCGGGACCAGGAAGGAGTCGGTCGACCATGCATCGGATTCGGCGCAACGCCCCGCAAGGAAGCCCCGGCGAGGCCGTCGCCAGCCGCCTCGTGGCCCTGAAGGCCCTGGCCGCGATCGTGGAATCGGGGCGCGCGGGCCCGGCGCTGCTGACCGGAGAGGCGGGCGCGGGGAAGACCTGGCTCCGCCGCCGACTGGCCGAGGCGCTCCCGCTCGGCTGGGACGTGGCGGCCGTCGACGCCGCCCCGGCGATCGACGCGGCCGACTTCCTCACCCTACTCGCCGCCAGGCTCGGCGTCGTCCCGCTCTCCGACCGCCCCGCCATGCTGCGGCTGGCGATCGAGAAGGCCCTGGAGGACGACGACATCGACGGCCGGCGTCGCCTGCTGATCGTCGAGGACGCCCACCACGCCGCGCCCGAGGTCTGGGCCGAGGTCGAGGCGCTTTGCGACCGCCTGGGCGAGCCGGGCGGATTCACCGCCGCGCTGATCGTCGGCCGCACCGAGCTGGCGCGCCGGATGGCCTCGCCGTCGCTGAGGTCGCTGGCGACTCGGCTCTCCAAGCACCTCCACCTTCCTCCGCTCGACATGGAGGAGGCCGCCCGGCTGATCCCCGGGGTCCCGGCCGGCGAGCTGGAGATCCTGCACCGCGACGCCGCCGGCAACCCGCGTCGGCTGCTCGCCCTGGCCGTGGATCGGCTGCCGCCGCCGAGGGCCGCCGTCGCCGCGACCGTGACCGTGACCGCGACCGCGCCGGCCATCGTCGCCGAGGCGTCGCCGCCGATCCCCATGTTCCCCTCGCGGGTCGCCGAGCCCGCCCCGTCCGCCCCTCCGATCGTCGTCCCGCATCCCGGCGCGCCGAAGGTCGAGATCCCGGGCGGCCCGCGGCAATCGCCCCCGCCGCTCCTGCCGAGCCGCCCCCCGCTCCGCGTCGAGGACAACCTCATCGAGGTCGGCTGGGACGGCGCCCTGGAGGCCGACGACGCCGACGACCTGGGCGACGACTCGATGGACGAGTTCGACGGCCCCTACTCGGCCGACGGCGAACTCGTCGACGACCATTACGCGGCCCTCCAGGCCTGGGCCGAATGGGCCCGCAACCGCGATCGCCTGAGCCGCCCCATCGAGAGACGCGCGACGGCCGAGATCACGGCCGAGGCGGGCGAGGACGAAGCGGACCACGACGGGCCCGAGGGCGAGGACGAAGTCGAGGTCGAGGTTGAAGCGGACATCGACGCCGGCGGCGACCTCGACGACGAGTCCGCCCTCAACGGCGACCTTCGCGCCGAGCCGCCGCACGAACACGCCCCCTACGGCCCGCTTTTCGGCAAGATGCGGCTCTCTCACTGAGGGAGCCGTCCGGGCCACGACGCGTCCCAAGGGGTCGTGGCCCAGCCTGGGATCGACGCCGGCTCAGTAATCCACCTTGTCGGCCCGTCGCTGGTATTCCTTCCAGACCTCGACAGCCTCCTCGCGCAGCAGGCTCTGCTCGGGGATGGCGCGTTCCGCGGGGGCGGCGGCGAACTGCTCGTAGATGAAGGCGTCGTCGAAGTTGCCGTACTCCTTGGAGTCCTCGACCGTCGCGCCGTAGACGATGCCGTCGAGGCCCGCCCAGTAGGCGGTCGCCAGGCACATGGGGCAGGGCTGGGACGAGCTGTAGAGGATGCAGCCTTCCAGCTTCGGCTTCTTCAGCAGCGCGCAGGCCTGGCGGATCGCGTGCATCTCGCCGTGCCATGTCGGGTCGTTCTGGGCGACGACGTGATTCACTCCGTCGGCGATCACCACGCCGTCCGCGTCGACGATCACGGCGCCGAAGGCCCCGCCGGTCTTGTATTCCACGCCGGCCTTGCGCGAGTTGGCGATCGCCCGCCGCATGAACTCCTCGTGCTTCTCCCTCGGGAAGCGCGCGAGGACTTCCGACGGCGTGATCCGCGGCCGATCGCTGGGGACCCCCAGTGCGTTCAGTGCCATGCCGCCGGTCGCTCCCCGCCCCACCCAAACGAGGCCGACGATCAGGACTGCGCCCGCCGTCAGGCCGAACCAGGACGATCGCGATACTCTCATGGAGCCTCCCCGCGGTTGGGACGCCGGGGGTGGATCGCCGCCGGCCGTCATGGCGCAACCATAGGTCGTCGCGCCGGCCGATGGGGCGCGGCCGGCGCGATTTCCGGGGGAGGCGGACCGGGTTCAGGCCGGGAGCCTTTGGTAGTCCGGCGTGACTTCCTTGATGTTGGGGGTCAAGTCGGCCTCGACCTGGCCGGTCGACCAGGCCAACGCGCCCAGCAGGAGCGCCTGATAGTCGGGATTGGTCCAGACGTCCTCGCGGTGCCCCATGCTGGTGTAGAAGACGCGGCCCTCGCCGTGCTTGCGGGCCCAGGTGGCCGGGTAGTCCGGGCGCTGGTAGTCGCGCCCTTCCATCCCCTCGGTCTTCTGGACCAGGATGACGTGGAGATCGTCCCGGTAGTTCTTCATCGCGTACCACTCGTCGTTGATCCGGAACGACGGCGATTTGCCGAAGCCGCCGGCCACGCCCGGGAATGCCGGGTCGACGACCTTGAGCGTGGCGACCTGCTGCGGGCCGTGCGAGATGAACTCGCCCCCGATCATCTGGATATAAGGATCCTCGGCCCCCTTGTTCCGCGCCCCGAAGTGGCCGAACGTATCGGTGGCGCAGTGCATGCCGACGAAGCCCTTGCCCCCGCGGATGGCGTCGTACAGCGCCTTCTCGCCGTCGGCCGAGAGCGGCGGCTGGCCGTCGGTGCCGGGGGTGGTCAGGTCGCCGGTCGTGTAGAAGACGAAGCCGTCCCACTCGCCGATCCGGTCGGGCTCGAACAGGCGGCCGTCCTTGGATGCGACGACCTCGAAGCCGTGCTCCTTGCCGATCTCCGTCAGGATCTTCTCGGAGTGCGAGATGGCGTCGCCCTGGCGGGCGACCACCGAGTGCTGGAAGCCGGCGCTCTTGGTGAAGTACAGGATCTTCCGGGGAGCCCTCGCCGTCGCGCCGAGCGACGACAGGACGCCCGAGCCCAGCCAGGCGGCGCCCGCCCCGGCCAGGAGCAGCTCACGACGGTTGAAATGGCGCGACATCGGCATCGTCTCCTTCGCGAATTGGGGCGGGGGAGGGGGGACGGCCCGCCTCGTCGATGATCCCGTTTTACGGCGCGCCGACCGCCGGGGGAACCGCCCACCGACGCCACGCCCGCGAGATTTCGCGGCTTGCTGAAATTTTCATCGAAACTGTCAAAAAGAGCGGACGCCCCTTGACGATGCCGGATGGGCGGGGCTAACTTCCTGGTACATGGCGCGAGAAGCCCCAGGCGTCGACGCCGGGAGGCTCGCTCGTCGGGGAGTCGCCCACCTTTGCCCCTCGCCCGTTTCCGAGGCGAGACCAAGACGTGCTTGAAGGTGGTTGGCGCTGATCGCCGGCCGACGCCCCCCTCTCCTCTCCCATCAAAATTTCGTCCGACCCAAGGTCGAGGATTCTTGCCGTGAGATCCTTGAAGCAACGCCGCGCCTTCACGCTCATCGAGCTTTTGGTCGTCATCGCCATCATCGCGGTCCTGATCGCCCTGTTGCTGCCGGCGGTCCAGGCGGCCCGCGAGGCGGCCCGTCGCAGCCAGTGCGTCAACAACCTGAAGCAACTGGGCCTGGCCGTCCACAACTACCACGACGTGGTGGGGGCGTTCCCGCCGACGAGTCGCGACTGGTGGGGCCCGTTCCCCATGCTCCTCCCCTACTTCGAACAGGGGGCGCTTTACAACGCGATGAACTTCAGCTTCGCGGAGCAATACGTCACGCGGAGCATCGCCGGCGGCAACGTCAACGGCACGGCCCATCAGGCCCAGATCGCCGTGCTGCTCTGCCCGTCGGACACCAATCGGCTGACGAACATCCAGGGCAAGCACAACTACGCCGGGAACGTCGGCGCGGCGGCCAACTCGTTCTACGAGATCACCCCGTTCAACGGCCCGCTGGCCCGCGACCCGGGCGCCAAGGGGTTCAACGACGTCTCCGACGGCCTCAGCAACACCGTCATCTGGAGCGAGCGCGTCAAGGGGATCGGCGGCAACAACCAGGGCCTCCGCGACAGCATCAAGCCCTCCGGGACGTTCGTGCAGGCGTCGCTCGAATCCGGCCAGCCGAGCGTGGACAGCCAGACCTGCCGGAACACGCCCCTCAACGCCTCGGCGACGCTCGCCAATGGCGACGCCAGCGGCATGTTCTGGACCAACGGCGCCACCTGCACCACGCTGTACAACCACCTGATGACGCCCAACACCTGGAGCTGCGCCAGGTACAACACCTGGGACGGCTGGGCCGCCTCCACCGCGACCAGCCGCCACGCCGGCGTCGTCAACGTCGCCATGACGGACGGCTCGGTCAAGGCCGTCAAGGACAGCGTCAGCCCGACCATCTGGTGGGCCATCGGCACCATGGCCGGCGGCGAGGTCGTCTCGTCGAGCGACTATTGACCATGGCCGTCGACTCGACGAATTCGAGGATTCGCCTCGCATGTGGAGCCATCGAACCATGAGACGGGAAACGACCTGGTTGATGCTGGCCGCCTCGGCCTTCGCGATCGGCGCCTGGGGTTGCGGCGACGCGCCCCCCTCGGTCTCCTCGTCCGCCGAGGAGGTCCAGGTGAAGGGGAAGGTGACCTACAAGGGGAAGGAGCTGCTGAAGGCCAAGGTGCAGTTCGAGACCGCCAACATCGCCCGCCCGGACGCCCCGACGTTCACCTTCGACGTCCAGGACGACGGGTCCTTCGCCGGCACGACGCTGATCGGCGAGAACAATGTCTCCGTCGTCCCGCCGCCGAATACGAAGGGTGCGTTCCCGCCCTACCGCGAGACGGTGACGCTCACCGCCGGCGAGAACACGGTGAACGTGGACATCCCCGCCGCGCACTGATCCATCCCCGCCGCCCGCCCCCGGACCTTTCGGCTTGCAACGGGGGGCGGGCCGGATTAACCTCCTGGAGAACTCGGGTTCCCATCATCGGGGAATGCCGGGGACTCACGACACCCCGCACGGACGCTGACGCCTCGCTCCGGCGTCCCTCCACCGCCCGGAGACGCACCACGGATGACCCAACTCACCGCGCCGCCGGCAGCCTCAAGAGGGGCGACCCTCCCGGGGCTCTCGACCTCGATCCGCGGCAAGCTCCAGTTCCTGGACTACCTCGTCCGGGCCGCCGTCGCCGACGTCGAGCGGTTCCAGGACGAGACCGACCCCGGCACCCGGATCTTCATCAAGCAGCTCGTCGAGATGCACACCGCCAACCTCCGCCAGGAGAGCGGGCGGATGGATTCGATCTCCGAGCTTTGCGACATGCTGGACGCCATGGTCCAGTCGCCCGACGCCGCCCCCGAGTTCCCGGCCGGAGACCCCTCATGAGCGCCTCGACCGACAACGGCGCCCCCGGCCTTCGCGCCTACGACGACCGCGACGAGGGGGCCGAACACGCCGCCGTCCCGACGCGCCTCGTCGTCTCGACCGACCTCAGGCGCTACCTCGCCGAGATCAAGGGGCAGGCGCAGTTCCTCCTGTACCTGGCCGACCAGATCGAGGAATCGCTGGACCAGCTCGCGCAGGAAGGGGACGCCTGCCAGGGCTCGTTCCTCTGCCGGATGCTGGGGATGTACTCGGCCCAGCTGGAGACGAAGCACCAGGGGCTGGGCGAGAAGATCGCGGAGACCTGCCAGGAGGTCTACGTCACCGTCCGCGAGCACGAGCACGCCTGATCGGGGCGGCGCGGCGTGGACGGGGATGACGGGGAAGGGCAGGCGCCGCCTCCGCCGGCGCCGAGTCCGCGACGCTCTCGCGCCTCGCCTCGGGTCGCCGTGCGTCTCGCCTCCCCCGGGAAGAGGGGCGAGTGGGAGCACCTGCTAGGGGACGTCGACGACGCCTGCCCTTCCGTCATGCCAGCCACGACGCGACGCATCGGCTCGCGCCGCGCCCGTGTCGTTACCAATGCGATCGGCCCGCGCGGCCCCGCGACATGAATGGTTTCTTAGGGAAATCGGGGTCCTGACGGAGCGCCCGATTCACGCCCCATCCCGGACGAGCCGGTCGATCGCCTCGCGCGTCGGCAGCGCCGCCTGCGCGCCGGGCCGCGTGACCGCCAGCCCGGCGGCGGCGACGGCCCAGGTCAGGATCTCGTCCCAGGGCCGCCCCTCCGCCAGCGCCGCGGCCAGCGCCCCGTTGAAGGCGTCGCCGGCGCCGACGGCGTCCACGGCCCGGACGCGGCGCGCGGGGATCTCGTGGACCTGATCCCCGACCATCGCCAGGCATCCCCGGGCGCCCAGGGTCACGACCACCACCTTGGGCCCCTTCGCCCGGATCCGAGCGGCGACGGCCCGCGGGTCGTCCGTTCCCTCCCCTCCGGCCATGGCAAGTGCCTCGCCGAGGTTCGGCGTGACGACGTCGGCCGCCGCCAGCAGCTCCGCGACGATCGGGTCGCCGGCCCTCGGGGCGGGGGCCGGGTTCAGGATCACGGTCATGCCGGCCGATCGGCCCCGCCTCATCGCCGCCAGCGCGGAGGCCGCCGGGATCTCCAGGCCGGTCAGCAGCACGTCCCCGGCGCGGAACAGGTCGTCGGGGAGCGCGGCCACGTCGGCCGGGGAAAGCTCCAGATTCGCGCCCGAGGCGACGGCGATCATGTTCTCGCCGTCCTCCGCGACGAAGATCAGGGCCACGCCCGACGCCACGCCCGCCACGACCTTCGCGTGGGAGACGTCGATACCCTCTTCGCGGTATAGCTCAAGGGCCCGCCGTCCCAGGTCGTCGTCGCCCACCGCCGTGACGAACACCACCTCCGCGCCGGCCCGGCGCGCCGCGACCGCCTGGTTGGCCCCCTTGCCGCCGGGGAGGGACGCGAACGGCCCTCCCAGCACCGTCTCCCCCGGGGCGGGGAGCCTGGGCGCGTGGACGATCATGTCGGTGTTGGACGAGCCGAGCAGGACGACGCGGGGCATGGGGCGGACCTCGGACCTTTCGCGAGCCATCAGCGTCCCTCGATCCACGCCTCGTCGAAGACGGCGCGGTTGACGACGGAGCGACTTTCGGACGTGTAGACCAGGTGGATGCGGCCGTCCTTCGCCTGGATGGCCATCGGGTAGCCGTAGTCGCCGTCGCCGCCCACGACGTCGCGCTTGATCGGCCAAGAACGGTCGAGGTCGGGCGAAAGGGCGACGGTCAGCGGCGTGCGCCGGTTCATGCTGTCGTTGTAGAACAGCAGCAGGTTCCCCGCGTGGGTCTTCAGCAGGTCGACGGCCGCGTTGGGGTTCGGGAAGGCGGAATCCGTCCCCTCGGACCACGTCCGCCCGCCGTCGGTCGACTCCGACCGGACGACGTGGCCCATCGTCTCCGGCCGGTAGTCCCCGGCGCGACGGCAGTAGGCGACGAGCTTGCCGGGCGACAGCTCAGCCGGCGCCGGTTGCAGGTTCCCCTTCGGCGAGACGATCCGACCGGTCGGCGTCCAGGCCTTCGTCTTGGGGTCGTGCCGGAGGAAGAACGAGTAGGCGTCGGCCCCGACGGCCTCGGTGTCGTGGCCCGTCTCATGGTAGAGGGGGAGCAGGTACGAGCCGTCGGCCAGGACGATCGGCCGGTTGCGGACGAGCGTCCCCTCCTCCAGGACCAGCAGCGAGGAGTCCGACCACGTCTCGGCACCGTCGTCCGACACCTTGGCCGCCACGCGCGAGGTCGACCACGTCTCGCCGTAGCGCACGACGTAGAACAGCCAGACCCGACCGTCGGGCGCCTCCCAGACCACCGCGTTGCCGACCGAGTGGAACGGATCATGCGCGATGCGGACCGGGGCCGACCACTTCTCCGTCCCCGCCTTCAGTCGCGAGCCGAAGACGCCGGTGTCGGACGCGTATTCCCCCTCGCCGCCGTAATAGACGAGGTAGAAGTCGCCGTTGGACAGCTCGGTGATCCCGGCCGGGTGCTTGTACGGCCCGGTCTTCACCTCCGGCCCGAAGATCCGCTCGACTCGGAATTCCCCGGCGAAGGCCGCGCCCGATAGCGTCGCGGCGGCCAGGACCAGGGCGATCGATCGTCGCATGGATACGTCCTTCGGGTTGGATGGACCGGCCCGGCCGCCGCCCCGTCGCCGCGGCCGGGCTTCATCGTGGCAGCGCCGCCGCCGCGACGCAAGCGCGAGCCCGCCTCCCCCTGGAAGGGCCCCCCTCGGCGCGGTAGAACGGCCGTGCGGGCCTCTCCCGCCATTCCAGCCGACCCGCCCCCGACAGGACCCTCCCCATGAGTCGCCATCTCGGCGTCATCGCCGTGCTCCTGATACTCGTCTCGCCCGCCATGGCCCGAGCCGAGGCCCCGCCCGAGGCCTTCCCGCGCTTCGAGGCGCCGGGAGAGGAGGAGGCGATGGGGAGGCTGCGCGAGCTGTTCTGGCTGCATCGCAACGGCTTCACCGACTGCACCCTCTGGGACCCCTGGCTGCCCCACGGCACGCTCTGGGCTTCCAGGACGCCCGAAGGCGCCGAGCGCGCCCGCCGGTTCTACCGCGACGTTTTCCTGAAGCGGCGGATCGACCACGAGGGGTACGTCGCCGTGCAGCAGCATCGCGGCCTGGCCCACAGCGACGGCTGGCCCTTCCCGACGTTCCAGCAGGCCGGCGGGCTCGGATGGTACTTCTCGACGGCCGGCGAGAACTACCTAATGGACAACTTCCCGACCAGGGCCCTGACGAGCCTCGACGGCTGGGAACTCCACGGGGCGACCGTCGAGGGGTTCGACCCCGAGGTCGGGCTGAAACTGCGGATCGACGCCGACGAGGCTTCGCTCTCTCCGCCCGGCTTCGAGCGCAAGACGTTCATCGCCCCGTACATCCGCCTGGAGTGGGGCGCGAGCGGCCTCAAGCCCGAGGCGCGGCCCGCGCTCGACTGGCGTCTCAAGGGCGAGGCCGACTGGAAGCCCGGCCGGGCCGTCGCGATGGCCCATCCACCGGCGACCGGCGAGCTGGCGTTCGCCGACGTCCCCGTCCATCGGGACGCCGAGTACGACGGGATGCTCGCGCGGCTCCGATTCAAGATCGACGGCGCGAAGGGCGCCTCGGTCACGCTGAAGTCGATCATCACGGCGACCGACACCCGCCACCCGATCACCAACATCAACTTCGTCCGGGGCTCGGCCGAGTACTTCAACTGGACCGGCGACGTCCCCTTCCTCCGCGAGAACGTCGCCCGCGTGCGCGGGGCGATGCGCTACGCGCTAAAGGAGTTCGACGTCCGCGGGCAGCACCTCGTCCGCGTCCCCTGGGTGGGCCACAGCGGCAGGACCGGCCTGAGCTTCGGCCCGAACGGCGAGAAGACGCTGATCCACGGCGAGGGGGTCGGCAACAACTACTGGGACCTCCTGCCGTTCGGCGGGGACGACGGCCTCGCCACCATCTACCTCTACGACGCCCTCCGGATCCTGGCCGACCTGGAAGCCGTCATCGCCGCGCATCCCGAATGGGAGATCTCGGCCGACGGGGCGTCCGACGCCGAAGAACTCCGAGGACTGGCCGCGTCCATCAAGACGAAGTTCGGCGAGACGTTTTGGCTCCCCAAGGTCGGGCGGTTCGCCGGCTGGCGCGACCGCGACGGCAAGCTGTACGACTATGGCTTCGTCTTCGTGAACACGGAGGCGATCGCCTACGGGATCGCGACCGACGAGCAGGCCCGGACGGTCTACGACTGGCTCGACGGCCGCCGCATCGTGGAAGGGGACACCTCCCAGGGCGCCGACATCTATCACTGGCGCTTCGGCCCGCGTTCGACCACCCGGCGCAACGTCGAGGTCTACTGCTGGGTCTGGTCGGGCCCCGAGAACATCCCCTGGGGCGGTCAGGTCCAGGATGGCGGCGCGGTGCTGGGGTTCTCGTACTTCGACGTCCTGTCCCGCCTGAAGGTGTATGGACCGGACGACGCCTGGGCCCGCCTCAAAACCATCACCGAGTGGTTCGGCGAGGTCCAGGCCGAGGGAGGCTATCGGGCGTACTACGCCAAGCCCGGGCGCGGCACGCTCCAGGGGGGCGGCCCGGCTGGCGGCCTGGGGCTGGACCACGAGTTCATGGAGAGCATCCTCGTCCCGCAGTCGATGCTCTACGGCTTCCTCGGCGTGAAGCCCCGCGGCGACGGCCTGAAGCTCGACCCCCGGCTCCCCTCGGGCTGGCCCTCGCTGGCCGTCACGGGGGTCCACGCGCAAGGGCACGTCCTTGACCTGAAGGCGACGCCCGAGGCGATCGAGGTCCACGTCCGCGCGACCGACGGATCGCCGCTCCTCCTGGAACTGCCCGCCGTGTTCGCCCCCGAAGGCTCCCCCGCGAAGGTGACGCCCGAGGCCGGCAAGACGTACCGGTTTCCGCGAGGGAAATCGTGAACGTCGCCATGGATGGTCGTTCGAAACGCCGAGTCACGGGCGTATAGTGGGATCGGAGCCCGCGCGCCGAGGCGCGGGCGCTCGACGCCCTCCGGACGACCGTCGCACTCATGCTCGCGAAGCTCTTCTCCTATACGCTGGTCGGGATCGACGCCGCCTCCGTCGAGGTGGAGGTCGACGCCGCGTTCACGTCCATGCCCAAGACGATCCTCGTCGGGCTGGCCGAGGCGGCCGTCAAGGAGAGCACCCACCGCGTCGAACGGGCGCTGGTGAATTCGGGCTACAGGCGGCCCGGCGACCGCGTCATCATCAACCTGGCGCCGGCGGACCTCAAGAAGGACGCCGGCGGCTTCGACCTGCCGATCGCCCTGGGGATCCTGGCCGCGAGCGCGCAGGTGGCGCTCGACCGGCCGGGGAACTTCGCGGTCGTCGGCGAGCTGGCCCTGACGGGGGAGACCCGGCCGATCAAGGGGGCCCTCTCCATGGCCCTCAAGGCCGCCGCCGAGGGCCGCGAGGGCATCCTCGTCCCCCGGGCCAACGCGGCCGAGGCGGCGGTGGTCGAGGGGATTGACGTCTACCCCGTCGGCAGCCTCGCCGAGGCCGTCGGCTTCCTCTCCGGCCAGCTCGACATGGATCCGGAGGCCGTCGACCTACACGAGATCTTCGCCAGGTCTTCTCACATGGAGGAGGATTTCACGGACGTCAAGGGGCAGGACTACGCCAAGCGCGCCCTGCTCATCGCGGCCTCGGGAAATCATAACTGCCTGATGATCGGCCCCCCGGGCACCGGCAAGACGCTGCTCGCTCGCCGGCTGCCGACCATCCTGCCGTCGCTGACCCCGTCGGAGAGCCTGGAGACGACCCGCATTTATAGCGCCATGGGGAAGCTCCAGCCGGGGCAGGCGCTGATGGCGGTGCGGCCGTTCTGCACGCCCCACCACTCGGTCAGCGACGCCGGCCTGGTCGGCGGCGGCAACCCGCCGCAGCCGGGGCAAATATCGATGTCCCACAAGGGGGTTTTGTTCCTGGACGAACTCCCCGAGTTCAACCGCAAGACGCTGGAGGTCCTGCGCCAGCCGCTGGAGGAGGGCCGCGTCACCATCAGCCGGGCGATGAACTCGGCCACCTTCCCGGCCGACTTCATCCTGGTCGCGGCCATGAATCCATGCCCGTGCGGCTATCGCTCGGACCCCCGGCGGTCGTGCAACTGCTCGCCGCCGCAGGTGGAGAAGTACCTCGGGAAGATCTCCGGCCCGCTGCTCGACCGGATCGACCTGCACGTCGAGGTGCC
Organism: Paludisphaera sp.; assembly: GCF_037189885.1. Taxonomy (NCBI): domain Bacteria; kingdom Pseudomonadati; phylum Planctomycetota; class Planctomycetia; order Isosphaerales; family Isosphaeraceae; genus Paludisphaera; species Paludisphaera sp. The sequence goes on along the minus strand of NZ_JBBCIR010000039.1, from coordinate 42,464 downwards.
GGCGGTCCCGTTCACGCAGCTCGCCGAGATGCCCCCGGGGGAGACGTCCGAGGCGATCCGCGGGCGCGTCCTGGAGGCCCGCGAGCGCCAGGCGCATCGGTTCCGCGACGAGGGGACGCTGGTCAACGGCCGGATGACCCCGCGGCAGCTCCGCAAGCACTGCAAGCTCAAGCCCGAGGCGATGGGCATCCTCAAGGCGGCGATGGAGGAACTCGGCCTCTCCGCCCGCGCCCACGACAAGGTCCTGCGCGTCTCGCGCACGATCGCCGACCTGGAGGCCTCGGCCGACATCCAGCCCCAGCACATCGCCGAGGCCGTCGGCTACCGCTCGCTCGACCGCAGCGTCTGGATGTGAGCCGCACGTCGCGCGGTCCTCGGGACGGTCGGTCGGGATCCGCCTTCAGCATTCCGACGGATCTGGTAAAATCCGACGATGGACGGGGTTCGACGGCGCGGCGGTCGGGCGGCGCGGCCGGGGGGGTCGCCTTCGGGGCGGTTGCCGGCCGATAGAGGGTTCCGAGGCGTCCGGCCATCTCCCGTCTCGTCCATCCCGTCTCGTCCCGTTCGTTCGATCCCATCCGTCGGTCTGGGGATTGATTCTCCGCGAGGTCGCCTTGGAAGATCAGAAAAGCCGCCCCAAAATCTTGATCGCCGACGACAACCCCCAGAACGTCGAGCTGATGGAAGCGTACCTCGCCGACGTCGACTGCGACCTCCGCACGGCCCGCGACGGCGAGGAGACCCTGAAGGTCGTCGAGGAGTTCCGCCCCGACCTCATCCTCCTCGACGTCATGATGCCGCGTCTCTCCGGCTTCGAGGTCTCCCGCAAGCTCCGGTCCAACCCGGAGACCAAGGACATCCTCATCCTCATGGTCACGGCGCTGAACGAGGCGTCCGACTTCGAACGCGGCGTCCAGGCCGGCACCGACGACTTCCTCACGAAGCCCGTCAACAAGGTCGAGCTGCTCTGCCGGATCCGCAGCCTCCTGCGCGTGCGGCACCTGGAAGACCAGCTCGAACGGACGCTCGCCTACCTCGCCGAGTTCGAGTCGGCCAGCCGGTCGCCCCAGGGCCAGTAACGCGGGCCAGGGGCACCGGGCGGCATAACAGCGATCACCGGCGCGCGTTCGCGCGGACGACGGGGAGATCGGGCGGGAAGCAGCCCTCGAAGAACGCCCTCATCGGGCCGTCGAACATGGCCATGCGCGCGGCGCTCCATGTTGACTGGTTGCCGGTGGCGTAGACCAGGTACGTCCGCCCCTCCCACTCGAACAGGTCGACGTCCGAGTTGTTGATCCCCTCGCCGTCCGACGCCTCCAGGATCGGGTTGAGCGGGCTCAGCTCCCAATCGGCCAGATCCCTCGACCGCGCCAGGTACGACACCCAGCCCTTGTGGCCGGGGACCGCCGCGTGCAGGTAGATGACGTAGTAGTACGGGGCGACGTACCGGATCACCGGGCAGGCGCTGTATTCGCCCCCCTCGGCGACCCCCGCGAAGGTCAGTCCCGGAAGCTTCGTCCACGTCCGGAGGTCGGGCGAGCGGGCGAACTTGAAGCAGAAGCTCACCGGCTTGTTCGACTCGTAGGCCATCAGCCAGCCCTCGTCGTCGCGGCAGACGGAGACGTTCAGCAGAGCCTCGCCCGGGTCGGGCTCCAGCGCGATTTCCGACGTCCAGTCCTTGAGATCCGTCGAGGTGAAGCGGCGTATCTCGTGGAACCAATCCTGGTCGCCCCGGCTCCCGAAGACGTGCAGCGCCTTCCCGTCGACGACGGCGCTGGCGAACGAGTGGCCCTCGCCGAAACGCGCGATCTCCTGGCCCGTGACCAGGTCCTGGATGAAGAAATACATCGACCCCGCGTAGTCGGGCGTGTGGACCTTCGCGTCGTCGCGACGGTTGAGCACGAGCAAGGGGCGGCCGTCGAGCACGACCGGCGTGTTCTCCATGCCCCCGGCGATCGCGAACGGAAGCTTCACGAGGCGAGGGGACGCGGGGGCCTCGTCGGACGGGGGCGAGGCGGCGAGGAGGGCGGACAGCAGCATCGCCAGGGGGGCGGGCATCATTCGGTTCACTCCGTGGCGTCGCGGGCGACGGGGAGGACGACGCGGAAGCACGAGCCCTCGCCGGGGGTGCTCTCCACCTCGATGCGTCCCCCCTGGTCCAGCACGATCCCGTGGCTGATCGAGAGGCCCAGGCCCGTGCCGTCGCCGGCGGACTTGGTGGTGAAGAAGGGGTCGAAGATCTGGGCCAGGACGTCCGGCTCCATCCCGCAGCCGTCGTCGCGGATCTCCACGACGACCGCGTCGTCGCGGCGCGAGGTCTCCACGACGACCCGGCCGTCGCCTCGGCCGGCGGCGTCGATCGCCTGCATGGCGTTGACCAGCAGGTTCAGGATCACCTGGTTGAGCTGCGTCGGCGAGGCGGCCACGGGCGGGACGTCCTCCCCCTGGCGCTCGACGACGATGCCCCGGCGTTCGAGCCGGCCGCGGATCATCTCCAGCGCGGCGGCGATCGAATCCTGGACGTCGACCGCGACGGGCCCGCTCGGCCCCCGGTCGCCGCGGGCGAACCCCCTTAGATTGTGGACGATGTCCGCGACCCGGCGCACGCCCTGGCGGGTGCTGTCCAGGAGCTTGCCCAGGTTCTCCTTGACGTAGGCGAGGTCGCACTCCTCGTCGATCCGACGAATCTCCTCAACAAGTTCGGGGGGGAGGGAGGCCAGGCCGGGCTCGTGGCAGGCGAGGACTTCCAGCAGGGCGCGGACGTCGCGGTCCAGGACGGCGAGATTGTTGGAGACGTAGGCCAGCGGGTTGTTGATCTCGTGCGCGACGCTGGCCGACAGCATGCCGAGCGAGGCCAACTTCTCCGACTGCACGACCCGCGCGTGCATCTGGCAGCGGTCCTGGAACTGGCCGATCTGGGCGCCGAGGATCGCCGTCATGCCGAGCAGGTCGGCGTCCTCGGCGCGCTCATCTCGGCTGAAGAAGCCCAGCACGCCGACGCAGTCGCCGCGGAGCGTCACCGGCACGCCGAAGGCCGACCGCAGGCCCTCGGCGACCAGCACGCGACACGGGTCGCGGCCGTCGTCGGGGTGGTCCGCGGCCAGGTCGGCCACCCAGAGCCCGTCGCGCGCCTCCCACACCCTGCCGGCGAGCGACTCGCCCGGCGCGAGCGCGTGGCCGCGCAGCGCCTCGTCGATCGTCGCGCCGTCGGAGCCGACGCCGGGGGCGCGCCAGAGGGTCAGGAAGCGGGCGCGGCCGGCGGAGGCGTCGATCCGCCACAGGACGGCCAGGTCCCATTCCAGCCGCTCGGCCATGGCCTGGAGGATGCGGGGCGCCGCCTCCACCAGCGTCTCGGACTCGGCCAGGATGCGGGCCGTGGCGTACTCGACCGACAGCCTTAGCTCGGCGCGCTTGCGGGCCGTGATCTCCTGGAACACGGCCACGCCCCCACGGACGGCCCCCGCGTCGTCGAGCAACGGCCGCGCGTCGACCACCAGGCATCGCCCGCGCTGGAGGCTCGGGCTCCCTAGAAGCATCTCCATCGCCTCGATCGTCTCCCCGCGGCGGGCGCGGCTGAGGGGGAGCTCATCCGCGGGGAACGGCTCGCGGCCCCCGACCGGGTACATCGGCGTGCGCGGCTCCCAGAATTCCTCCCGCGCCGCGTCCCCCGGCGGCAGGCCGAGGATCCGGCGCGCGGCCGGGTTCACCACCGGCAGGCCCCCCTCGACATCGGTGACGACGACCCCCTCGCTCATGGACGCCAGGACCGATCGCAGGACCTCCGTCTGCACGCGGAGAGCGGCCTCGGATCGCGCCAGCTCGCCCGCGCGGCGGTCGAGATCCTCGTTGAGCCGCCGGACCTCCAGGATCTGGTGGAACCGCGCCAGCGCCCGGCCGGCGTGCCCGGCGAGGGTCTCCAGCGGCCGGAGATCCACGCGCGTCGGGTCGAGCGCGTCCAGGACGGCCACCTGGAGCGTCCCGAGCACCTCGCCCTCGTCGGCCATCGGCAGGACGATCAGCCCGCGGACCCCGGCGCGGGCGCTGGCCTCGTGGTCGCACGCCGGGTCGACGGTCGAGTCGGGCACGATCGCGACCTTCCCCTCGCGGACGACCCGCGCCAGGACGTCTCCGCCGTCGAGCGGGCGGACGGTCTCGGCGACGATCGCGGCCATCGCCCCGCCGCCCCGAGCGCCCCGGATCACGCCGGCCTCGCGGTCGACTAGCGAGATCATCGCCAGGTCGTAGCCCAGCCGCGAGCAGAAGGCCAGCACCGAGTCGAACGTCCGGTCGAGGGTCCGCTCGCCGGCCGGGGCGGTGGAGATGCGGAAGAAGGCGTCGAGCAGGTCGCGGACGGCCTCCAGGTCGGCGGTGCGCTCGCGGATCCTCGACTCCATGTCGGCGCGCGAGCGAGCCAGCTCCTCGGTCATCCGCGCGAAACTGGACTCCAGGACGCCGACCTCGTCGGCCGAGGCCACGGCGATCGGCGTGTCGAGCCGGCCCTCGGCCACGGCCTCGGCCGCCCCGGCCAGCCGGAGTATCGGCCGCGTCAGCCTGCGAGCCAGCACGTAGGAGGCGCCCAGGCCGATCACCAGGATCGTCGCGCCGATGGTCGTCATCAGCCGACGCAGCCGACGCACCGGCGCGTACGCCTCATCCTCGTCGATCTTGACCATCACGCCCCAGCCGGCGTATCCCAGCGGCCGATAGGCCGCCAGCACCTCCCTCCCGAACCGGTCCCTCGTCCGCGTCAGGCCCGACCGACCGGCGAAAGCCTCCCGCATCGGGAGCGAGCGGGACAGCGGGAACCGGATCAGCTCGGGGTGCTCGCGCGGGGGGAACAGGAACCGGACCGAGCCCCCCTCGGGGACGCCGATGAGGACCTCGCCGGTCTCGCCGAGCCCGCGCGGGTCGGCCAGCTCGGCGCTCACGCGGGCGAGGTCGATCAGCGCCCGGAGCCGGGCGAGTAGGGGGCCGGACCGCGAGGGGACCTCGGCCTCGAAGACCGCGGCCGGGCCCGCCGCCGCCGGCACGGGCGTGGCGAGATGTCCCCGGTCGCCACGCCCCGCTACTTCGGCGATCATCGCGAGGTCCGCCGGCTCGCCGCTCGTCGCCACGACCGCCCCGTCGGTCGTCTCCAGCCTCATCGCCCGGACGTCGCGCGCCGACTCGCGGACCTCCTCCAGGGCCGCCCGGAGGTCGGCGGCCTTCTCCTCCCGCTTCTCCGGCTCCGACCGCGAGAGCCGATCCATCAGCGCCCTCAGCCGGGACCGTCCGGCCATCAGCGTCACCCGCTCCCCCTCGCGATGGAGCGCCGTGAGCAGGAAGAACTGGCGATCGTCGGCGATCGCGGAGAGTCGAGAGTCGATCTGCTCCCTCACCAGGCCGCCGACGTAGAGGTGGCCGGCCGTCGTGAGCGACGCGGCCGTCAGCGCCACCAGGAAGCCGACGAACAGGGTCTGTCGCGCCACCAGCGACCGCCTGGGCCCCGCGCCGAGGGCCGGCGAGGACGCGGGATCGCCGGGGCTTGATGCCGGCTCGGTCGCCTTGGTGGTCATCCGCGTGCCTCCAGCGCCGTCGACGGGCCGGCCAGGTCGGGTCAGTCGCGCAGGGTCGGGAATTCGGTCACGCGCAGGTCGGTGCAGCCGTAAGGCGCGAGTCTTAGCGTCTCCGCAGGGAACTCGCTGTCGACGGGGCTCCGAGGCGGCGGCGCGGCGGCCGAGCCCTCCAGCCCCCAGCCCTCCAGCCGACGGCCCCGGACCTCGGCGACGACCCGCGTCCCCTCGGCCGAGAACGCCGGCGATCCCGCGGCCGGCTGGACGCGGCGGAAGGTCACGAAATCCCCGATGCTTCCCGGCGAGAGGTCGAGAGCGTAGTTCCAGGGAGCCTTCGGGAAGACCTCCCAGTCCGCGAATCGGGGACCGTCCTTCAGCTTGCGCCACTCGGCCTCGATCGGCATGGAGAAGACCAGCGGGCCGCGGAGGATCGCCGTGGAGCCGTTGAAGCCGCGATACGCCTCGGCCTCGGCGGGAAGCTCCAGGCGAATCGACTTCGTCCCGCTCCACTCGGCGTCCAGCGCGCGATAGCAGGCCTGGCGGTCGTCGCGCGCCACCCCTTCCGCGTCGCCGGTCCTCAACCTGGGGGGGCCGAGCGTGAACGGCGCGTCCGAGGCCGCCACCAGCGGCGTCCGCGTCCAGGACGGCACCCGCAGCTCCAGAGGGAATCGCGTCGGCTCCTGGACCGTCACCTGGATCTCGATGGCGTCGTCGAACGGATAGTCGGTCTTCACCTCCAGGCGGACCGGCTTCCCCTGGATCTCGGTGGTCACGACGCAGGGGGCGTAGGCCGCGACGGCCAGGCCGCCGGATGGCGTCTTCATCCACAGGTGGGTCGCCAGCTTGGGCCAGCCTTGGTGGAAGTTGGCCGCGCAGCAGCCGAAATTCGGCTCCAGGCCGAACAGGTTCGATTCCGGCCCGTTGGTCGCGAAGGGGTGCTCCCCCTCGCGCGCGCAGATCACCTGGTTCGCCTGCTGGTCGTATTGATGCGCCGTCATGTCCTTCTTGAAGGTCGCCGGGAGCGCGTTGTAGGCGATTCGCTCCAGGCGGTCGCCCAGCCGGGCGTCACCCAGGATCGCGATCGCCGCCTCCAGCGAATACATCGCCTCCACGACGGTACACAGTTCGGTCCCCTGCGACGGGCTCCGGCCGGCGACGTGCTCGTCGCAGGTGAAGATCCCGGTCGCCTGGCCGTGGAAGCGGTCCAGCACGTCGAGCATGTTGAAGATGGCGTCGCGATCCCCGGCATCCCCCGAGAGTCGCGACCGGACCGGGCCGAACTTCCATCCCATCGCCGTGTTGACGCCGTGGCTGAGCATGCCGAACCCGCTCGTCTGGCGGTCGGTCAGCCGGTAGTCCTCGAACTGCGCCCGCCAGTCATGGGCCTGCCCCATCGCCTTCCTCGCGGAGGCGACGAGCGTGGGCTCCTTGGTCCGGTCGTGGAGCGTCAAGAGGGCGAGGGCGTAATCGGCGGCGCGGACCTTGGCCCACTCGTACAGCGGCTTCTCGTCGAGCACGCGGTCGATCCGACCGGCGCACTTGACGAGCGCCGGGATCACGCGGGGGTCGCCGGTCGCCTGCTCGTACTGGATCAGCGCCTTGTAAAGCGGAAACAGTGGCCAGACGTCATACGGGGCGTGGCCCTGGCCGTCGCCGACGGGCCCGAGCCAGCCGTCGGGCTGCTGGTGGTCCAGGATGTAGTCGACATATCGCTTCGCCTTGGCCTTCAGCGAGTCGTCGTCCAGGAGGTAGGCCAGGGGCACGATCCCGTCGAGCCAGTACGGAACCCGCTCCCAGCCCTCGGCCTGGCCGCCGATCCAGGCGCTATCCTTGATGTCCGGCCAGTATTCGTCCAGGCTCCCCCCCAGGCCCTTCGCCTGCGTCTCGAGCTGGACCTTCAGCCATCCCGTCGGCCGGATCGCCCCGACGGGCAGCGGCTCAAGGGCGAGCGGGCGCGTGGCCGGGTCGCCCGCCGAGGCGACCGCACCCGACGACAGCCCGAGCGCCAGAACGGCCAGCCAGGCGAGACGGCGTGGGGTGCGTTTCATGGCGCTGGGGTCCCTTGGGGAGGGGAGGGCGGGGGAGGGGGCTCGCGGCCCGGCTTAATTGTAGCCCGACCCCGGCGGCCCCCGCCAGGATGGCGCGACCCGCCGCTCAGTCGAGCAGCGAAGGGTGCGCCGACAGCAGGGCGGCCAGGCGCTCCATCGGCAGGCCGACGACGTTCGAAAAGCTCCCCCGCGCCACCGAGACGAACGGGTCTCCGTCCTGCACCCCATAGGCCCCCGACTTGCCCTCCCATCGCCCGGAGTCCAGGTACGCGACGCGTTCCGCGTCCGACAGCGCCCGGAACCGCACGACGCTGACCTCCACCGCGCCCGCCCATTCGTCGCGGTCGCCGCGACGCAGGCAGAGCCCGGTGATCACGTCGGCGTCGCCCCCTTCCTGGAGCCGGATCATCCGCTCCGCGTCGGCCCGGTCGACCGGCTTGTTGAGGATCTCGCCCCCCACGACGCAGACCGTGTCGGCCGCCAGGATCAGCCCCGACCCGCGCCGACGGGCCACCGCGCGAGCCTTCCGCCACGCCAGCCCCGCCGCGTACTCCCCCGGCTCGACCCCCGCGTCCGGCCCCGGCTCGTCCACGTCCGAAGGGTCGACCTCGAACGCATAGCCCGCCTCCTCCAGCAGTTGCCGCCGCCTCGGCGACGCGCTCGCCAGGATCAACCTTCGTGCGATCATCGGACCCCCTCTATCCGCCCGACCGAGCAACCGCCTCGCCGCCTCCCCAGGATATTCCGCGACGCCCGCCGAACAACACCTTGACGCCCAAGACGCGCCGTCTTAGGATGCGGTCAAGACAACTCGTCTGAGGCAGGAGGGCCGGTGAGATGGGCCGTGACGACGTGGACGTGACCGACGCCGAGCTGGCGTTGTTGACGGCGCTCTGGGACGACGGGCCGGTGCCGATCCGGCGGCTCGCGGAGGGGGTGTACGGCGACGGCGGGCCCTCGGCCTACGCGACCGTGCAAAAGTTGCTGGAGCGGTTGGAGCGGAAAGGCTGCGTGGCGCGCGACCGCACCGGGAGCGTCCACGTCTTCGCGGCGGCCGTCGACCGCGGCGAGCTGATCGGCCGTCGGCTGCGCGCCGTGGCCGATTCGCTCTGCGGCGGCTCGTTCACGCCGCTGTTGACGCATCTCGTCGAGGGCCGGGGGCTCTCGGCGAAGGACCGCGACGAGCTGCGGTCGCTCATCGACCGCCTCGACCGCGGCAAGCAACGACGACCGGGGGCCTGACGCATCAAGGGGAGTCCCGCCATGGAAGACTTGATGCGCGTCGCCCTGTCCAACGCCGTCACCGCCGCGGCGATGGGGGCCGTCGTCGCGACGCTGGCCCCGCTGCTGTCGCGACGCCCCGCCGTCATGCACGCCCTCTGGGCGCTTGTCCTACTGAAACTGGTGACTCCGCCGCTATTCGAGATCCCGGTCGGCCGGTTCGAGGCCGAGAAAGCGACGGCCGAAGTCTCCCCGCTCGTGCCGCTGGAGGCCTTGGATCTGGACGTCATGACGTGGGCATGGGTCGATCCGCCCGAGTTGGTGGCGTTCGACCCCGCGGTCGAGACGCCGGCGATGGCCGAGCCTCCGTCATGGTCGTTCGACGCCGCGACGGCCTGGCGGGTCGGCGGCGGTGTGTGGCTGGCGGGGGCGCTGGCGACGGCCGTGCTAGCCGGCTGCCGGATCGTCCGGTTCCAGCGAGGGCTGAGAGACGCCACGCCGGCGGGATGGGCGGTCGAGGACGAGGTCGCCGAGCTGTCGGCCCGGATGGGGCTGCGACGATCCCCCCTCGTCGCCGTGGTCGACGCCCGAGTCGCGCCGATGCTCTGGGGCCTGGGGGGGCGACCTCGGCTGATCCTCCCCCGGTCGCTGTGGAAGGGGCTGGACGCGCGCCGCCGGACCCTCCTTCTCGCCCACGAGCTGGCCCACCTGAGGCGCGGGGACCACCTCTGGCGGTTCCTCGAACTGGCGGCGACGGTCCTGTACTGGTGGCACCCGGCCGTCTGGTGGGTCCGCAAGGCCTTCCGCGACGCCGAGGAGCGATGCTGCGACGCCTGGGTCGTCTGGATGTTCCCCGACGACGCCCGCGCCTATGCCGAGACCCTGCTCGACACGGTCGATTTCCTGAACCCGGGCGCCGAGCCGGCCCCGCTCCTGGCGAGCGGATTCGGCGAGGTCCGACACTTGCGAAGGAGGCTGACGATGGTCATGAGAGGCACGACCCCCCGGACGCTGGGATGGAAGGGATCGCTCGCCGCGCTTGGGCTGGCCGGCGTCCTGCTGCCGATGGGCCCCACCTGGGCCCAGAAGGCGAACGAGGCCGAATCGCTCGTCTCGGTCACGGTCACCGACGACCCTTTCGACGGAACGGTCATCGTCGCCGATCGGGTCGAACGGGAAGGCGACGTCCTGACATTCTACGCCGAGGCCGTCGACGGCGAGACGAAGACCATCCACGCGCTCGCCGACGGTAAGCTGAAGACGATCCACGTCGACGGCCCCGTCGCGATCAATCGCGGGGCCGACACCATAGCCGTCGCCACGGTCGTCGATGACGAGAAGGACGACCCCAGGGAAGAAGACGACAGGAAGGACAAGGCCGAAGGCCGCAAGATGCGCTTCGAGTTCCGCGGCGCGCCCGATCAGGCCAGGGAGGGGATCAAGAAGGCCGTCGATGAGCTGAAGGGCAGGATCCGGGAGTTGGAGTCGAAGGAGCCCAGGGGCGAAGACGCCGACGGCCAGATCAAGGCCCTGAAGTCGGCCCTGGAGGCCCTCGAGAAGCTTCAGGCCGGAGGCCCGGGGACCATCAACTTCACGGGCCCGATGCCCGGCGACGTCATCATCGCCCGGCCCGATCCGTTCGCCGCCGGCCGCGGCGATCGCGACGAGAAGAAGCTCGCCGCGGCGGCCCGGCGTGTCCATGAACTTCAACAAGAACTCGCCCGCAAGCAGCGGGAGACGGCCGAGACCATGAGGAGGCTGGGCGAGGCCCAGAGGGAGATGGCCGAGGCCGGCGGTGGTTGGGCCGGCTTCCGGCCCCCCGCCGGGTTCCCGTTCCAGGCCGCCCCCCGCGTCGCCGAGGGCCGCGCCATCCTCCGCGCCCCCGACCGCGCCGAGGACAAGGAGCGTATCGACGCCCTGGAACAAAAGCTCGACCGGGTGCTCAAGCAGCTTGAGGGCCTGAACAAGCCCGAGCCGGAGGGCAAGGACAGGGAGCAGGCCGAGGACAAGGCTAAGGGCTGAGACGACCAGGAGGCCGTTTCATCCATCGCGACGCGGCCGGGGAGTTCCCGCCGCGTCGCGTCGATTTCGAAGTAACCGGAGAAGGGAGTGCCCTCGGCAGGATTCGAACCTGCAACCTTCTGATTCGAAGTCAGTGACTCTATCCGTTGAGCTACGAGGGCCTGGGGAGAAAGTATAGCGATCGGGCGGGGAGAGGCAACAGGCGAGGGAAGGATTCCGGGGTCAGCCGGTCTTCTGGGACGACTGGGCGGCGCGTCGCATGCGCTTGCGGGCCCTGGCGAGGATCGGGCCGACGGAGTTCTCGGAGATGCCGAGCTGCTTGGCGATGTCGCGGTAGTTCATGTACTTGAGGTGGTAGAGCCGGACGACCTGGGCCTCCTTCTCCGGGAGCTCGTCCAGGATGCGTTCGACCTCCTCGGCCGAGGCGATGGCCTCGGCCTCGCCGGAGAGGTCGCTGACGACCTCGCGGTGGGCGCTGGCGTGGCCAAGCTCGGCGGCGCGCTGGCGTCGGATCATCTCGCGGACGCAGACGCGGCGGGCGATGACCGTGAGGTAGGTCGGCAGCGAGCTGAGTCCCTTGTATCGTCGCAAGACCTCGTAGTCGTCGTCCACGATCGCCAGGAGGATCTCCGCGGCGATGTCCTCGGTGTCGGCCTCGCTGAGCAGCCGGCTCCGCGAGTGCGCGACGTGGTGGATCACGTGGTGGATCAGGCCGGCGTAGCGATCGACGAAGTCATTCCACGCGCCCGGTTCCTTCCCCAGGCACCGGTCGATCAGTCCGCGATCAAGGTCGCTCAGGGGCACGGGACGCCTCCTCGGGGAGAAGCAGGCCCTCGACAGGGACGGACGCGCAAACTCATGGGCGCACTGGCTATCGGAGTTAATTGTAGCACGCGCCCCCGCATCGGCAACCGGCGGCGCCCCGGGTTTATCCGGCGATCGTGACGGTCGAGACGGTTACAGGCGGCGGAGCCAGGCCGACGAGGGGACGACCTCGCTGAGGAACTGTTGCTGCGCGCAGAGGATGGAGCGCTGCAACTCCTCGGCCGTGACCCGCCCCGCCGCGTTCTCCAGGTCGAGCGTGCCGGTGGCGTCGCTGAGGAATTCGGATTTGAGGCCCAGGTGGGCGGCCTGCCGGGCGGTGGTGTCGCAGCACATGTGGGTCATGTAGCCGGCGATCGTCACCGTGTCGATTCCCCGCTCGCGGAGCCAGGCCTCCAGGTCGGTCCCGGTGAAGCTCCCCGGCATCTCCTTCTGGACGAGGAGGTCGCGCGGGCGCGCGGCGATCTCGGGGTGCAGCTCCCAGGCGGGCGTCCCCTTGCGGAAGATCGGCCCCTGATCGGCGCCGTGCTGGATCACGACGACGGGGATCTTCCCCTCGGCCGCGTCCATCACCTCCAGGATCCGTCCCAGGTGCCCGACCGGGTGGGTGATCGGCAGGGCACCGGTGAAATATTCGTTCTGCACGTCGATCACGAGGAGGGCGCGTGACATCGGGGCGGCTCCGGGGGACTGGATCGTCCCGGGTCGTACCGGGGTAATCAAGGTTGGCTCGCCGGGGCGGGCGGGTTTCGTGATTGTCGGATGGGAGCGGCCGCTGGCCAAGTAAAAAAGGCCGGCCCCCGGGGTGCGGGGGTCGGCCTGGGGTGTCGACGAGCGATTCGCGACGGGCTGGATCAGGGCCCGAGGCCGCCGTGGGTCCGGAACGGCGTCATGTGCGACGGTTGATCGAGGAGCCAGAAGCGCTCCCAATCATCGCCGGCCTGACGGAGGTTCTCGGACTCGTTCAGGAGTTGTTCCACGCGCCTGGGTTTGTATGCCGCGTATCTCGGCAGCGGCACCGGCGCACAGCCCTCGAACAGGGCGAGGGAGGCGACCATGATGGCCAGGGCCGCCAGAAATTTTCGCATGTCGGGCTCCTCCCGCCTACGTCATCGCTCGGGCCGGTCGCGCCACGCAGTCCTTGCGTGGATCCGTCCCGGGCTCCGTTGGGGCGTCCGCCGAGTCGCGGCCGAAGTCGACGCGTCGGGAGGAGTTAGGGCCCCTCGATCAACGCGCCGGTGGTTCGGTCGCCGGCTCGACGCTTCCGTTGCCCTCTAGATCGGCATCGGGGGCTTCTTCCAATAGAGGAAGATTGTCGGGATCCATCTTTCGCACCAGTTCTTCCATTTCCTTGCCCGGCTTGAAGGTCACCACGTTCTTGGACGGGACGTAGACCTTGTCGCCGGTGCGGGGGTTCCGAGCCTTGCGCGGCGCCCGCTGCTTGACCTCGAAGACGCCGAAGTTGCGCAGCTCGATCCGGCCTTCGGTGACGAGAGTATGGATGATCGCGTCCAGGGTGCGCTGGACGATATCCTTGGTCTTGAGCTGGGTGAGCCCGATGTCATCGGAGATTTTCTTCACGATCTCTTTTTTGGTCACGATGGCGATCTCCACGAAGGCGCGGGCGGCTCGCTGGGAGGCCGAGATGCCTCAAATGTATTGGCCACATGGATTAGTGTCAAGCAAAAACCCCGCCGCGGGGGCCTACGCGGGGCCGGTTTACGACTCGGCGGCGGGCGACGGGGGGGGGCGGAATCCGCCGTTTTCGGCGGCTTCGCGGAGGTGATCGCGCAGGGGGCCGTAGCCCCACGGCCAGCCTCGGTCGGCGACCAGGGCCTTCATCCGGGAGATGAACCGCTCGGTGATCTCGGGGGCCCGTCCCTCATAGGCCGGGTCGCAGAAATAGACGCGACATCCCAGCGGCCGGGCTTCCCGCGCCGTGCAGCGGCCGGCGTGGTCCTGCCAGGGGCAAGTCTGGCCGTCGTCGAGCGGCCGCGACGGGGGCGGCGCGTCGGCCAGCAGCAGGGCGGCCTCGGGGGCCGAAAGGAACAGCGTGTGGCCGTACTCCTCGAATCGGCAGCAACGCCCGCTCAGCGCGCAGACGGGCGCCGCCTCGGCCACGGCCGCGTCCAGTTCCCTATAGAGGATGCGCAGCGGGTCGCGGACGTCGTCGGCCGTCATGAGCGCGTCTTCCCGATCGACGCGACGATCTCCTCGGCCGAGTAGAGACGACCCTGGCCCGACCCGGGGCAGATCTGGGTGACGTTCTCCCAGTCCTCGGGGGTGTCAACGTTCTCGGGCCAGAACGGCCATGTCCGGCACTGGACCGGGCGGGCCTCGTACACCGTGCAGCCGACGCCCCGCTCCCAGAAGACGCAATCGCCGCCGGGACGCTCGATCAAGCTGTAGCGGCGGCCGACCTTGCGCACGAACTTCATCGAGAACTCGTCCGGCGTGTCGCCGCGATGCGCGGCCAGCGCCGCGATCTCGTCCGCGTCGACCCAGACGTATCCCGGCGCGCCGGTGCAACAATCGCCGCACCGAGTGCAGGTGAACGACAGTCCTTCCTTGTACCAGGGCTCGCGCGCGGGGCCGCCGCTCATGATGTCCATCAGCGTCTCGGGGGCTTCGTCGTGGGTGGGGTGCGTACGATCACTCTAGCAACTCGGGCCCGCCGCGACAATTGCGACGGCGCGACGCCCGTCGGGCCGGCTCGTCCGCGTGGCCTCGCTGGCCGACGGATCCGAAAAGAATCCCGGAAACATGAAATTGCCGGAACCCGATCGCGGATCATTCGGGGGATGGCTGATCGTGCTCCTTGGCAATTTGGATTCGGACGGAGGGAAGCGGGAGCGATTCCCGAGCCCCCGGCTTCGCCGTGACTGACGGGCACATGCGTGGCCTTGCTCGGCCCGCCGAGCCGACTGGCGGCTGCCGCGGGAAACCACTTCGAAATGACGAACGAAGCCAACTCCAATTCGATGCAAGTCACCGACAATCGAGGGTTAAAGTGATGAGCAACGGTGACTCGGTCGGACGAACGAAGCCAACTTTCCTGGCCTCCGAGTCGGGCCGCCGACGAGGGTGGTCGGGGGGAGTTCGGCGCTGACCCGCCTTCGAAAGTGGAAAGGCATGGAACGCGCTGGAGTTGTGATAAGCTGGACGGCGACGTTCGGGGGCCCCGGGGGCCGTCGACGCCATCCGGCAGGTGAGGAGGGAAGCGGCGTGTTCACAGCCACCAGCCCCGTCGAGCGGGTCGTCGCCACGCGGATCCAGTTGCCGATGAAAGCCCCTCGGCCCGACGTTGAGGGGGAAGCGTCGGTGAAGGACGCCGTCCTCCTGACGCTGGAGACTTCCTCGAGCCTCGCCCACGGCGAGGCTTCGCCGCCGCCGGGCTCAACCGCCCTGGTCGACGAATGCTGGGCCGAGCTGACCGACCTGATCGCCCCCCGGCTCCTTGGCCTGTCGGTCGAGCGCACCGAGCGCATCGCGGAGGCCGCCGCGAGCTGGGGCGCGGGCCCGATCGCGACCGCCGGCGCCGAGACCGCCCTCTGGGATCTCCTGGGCCAGGAACATCACGCCACGGTCGCCCAACTCCTGGGCGCCGACGACGCCCAGATCGGGCTCGGCGCCGAGGCGGGCCTGGTGATCGGCTCGTATCCGTCGGTCGTGGAGCTGCTCCAGGCCGTCGAGGCCCACCTCGTCGAGGGCTATCGGCGGGTCAAGCTGCGCATCGCGCCGGGGTACGACCTGGAACTCGCCCGCGCCCTGCGATCGCACTTCCCGGACGTCGAGCTGATGGTCGACGGAGGTGGCGCCTTCACCGCGGTCGACGCCGACCTGTTCCGCGCGATGGACGAGCTCGACCTCGTGATGATCGAGCAGCCCTACGCCGCGGGCGACCTGGACGCCATGGCGGAGTTGCAAGCGTCCCTGATCACGCCGATCGGCCTTTGCGAGTCGGTCCACGCGCCGGGAGCGACGGCCGAGGCGATCCGTCGCGGCGCCTGCAAGATCGTCTGCCTGAAGCTCCAGCGCTGCGGGGGGTTGGCCGCCGCCCGGACCCTGCACGACCTCTGCTTCCAGCACGGCGTCGGCTGCTGGGTGGGGGGTACGGCGGAGCTGGGGCTGGGCCAGGCGTTCAACGTCCATCTCGCGACCCTCCCCAATTGCAAGTACGCCTCCGACCTGGAGCCCAGCGCCCGGTGGTTCGTCGACGACGTGGTCGCGCCACCGTTCGAGATGTCCACCCCCGGCTGGTTTTCCGTCCCGTCGCGACCGGGCGTCGGCGTCCAGCTCGACCTTTCCAGGCTGCACCGCTACCAGGTCGACCGCCGGGAATTCACCCGGACCACGACCGCCTGAGCCGATCACAAGGAGCCCCGCATGCCGCCGACCCGACGCGAATTCCTGGGCTGGACCGCCGCCGCCGCGACCGTCGCGACGGCCTCGGGAGGCGCCGCGCCGACCGAGCCGATCGTGGATTCCCACGTCCACATCTGGGACCTCGCGAGGATTCGCGCCCCCTGGATGAAGGGGTCCGGCCTGGAGCAAGACGCCCGGTGGGCCGAGTATCGCGAGGCCGCCGCCGGGCTAGACGTGGCGAAGATCGTGTACGTGGAGATCGACGTTGCGCCGGCCGACCACCCGCTGGAGGCCCGGCTCGCAATCGAGCTTTGCCGCGACCCGTCCAACCCGATCGCGGGGGCGGTGATCGGGGGGCGTCCCGCCGACGACGATTTCGCCGCCTACATCGAGCCGCTGGCGAAGGACCCGGCGGTCAAGGGCCTGCGCCAGGTGCTCCACGGCGGCACGCCCCCCGGCACGTGCGTCGAGCCCTCGTTCGTGCGGGGCGTCCGGAAGCTCGGCGAGGTGGGCCTCTGCTTCGACCTCTGCATGCGACACGCGGAGCTGGCCGACGGGGCGAAGCTGGTCGAGTCCGCGCCCGAGACGTCGTTCGTCCTGGACCACTGCGGCAACCCGCCGATCTTCGGCGACCTGACCGCGTGGAAGAAGGACATCGACCGGATGGCGAAGTCGCCCAACGTGGTCGGCAAGGTGTCCGGGCTGGTGTCGCAGGCCCAGGGGCGGGAGTGGTCGGACGAGGACCTGGCGCCGGTGGTGCTGCACATGCTGGAGGCGTTCGGCCCCGACCGCGTGCTGTACGGGAGCGACTGGCCGGTCTGCACGCTGGGGGCCCCGATGACCGCCTGGGCCGAGTCGCTCCGCCGGATCACGGCCGATCGCCCCGAGGCCGAGCGTCGTAAGCTCTGGCACGACAACGCCGCGAGGGTCTACCGGCTGGGCTGATCGTCAGCCGCCGATCGAGTGCATCGGCCGGTCGGGCTGCACGAACCGCGCGGTGTTGATCTCGTGCCCCTCCCACTTGTCCGCGATCGAGGCCCGGACGGCGTCGGCCAGGGCCTCGGCCGGCGCCCCCGACCGCAGTAGCGCCCGGATGTCGGTCTCTCCCAGCGCGAACAGGCAGTTGCGGATCTTGCCGTCGGAGGTCAGCCTCAGCCGGTTGCAGCTCATGCAGAACGGCCGGCTGACCGACGCGATCATCCCGACCCGGCCGTCGCCGTCGAGGTACTCGTACTCCATCGCCGGGGCGCGGGGGTCCTGGTCGGGCGCCGGGGCCAAAGGGCCGACCTCGCGGGCGAGCACGTCGAGGATCTCCGCGGCGGGGACGACCTTCTCGCGCTCCCAGGAATGCCCGGCGTCGAGCGGCATGTACTCGATGAACCGCATCCCCAGCCCATGCTCGCGGGCGAACCGGGCCAGCGGGGCCACGTCGTCCTCGTTGAAGCCACGGATGATGACCGCGTTGATCTTGATCGGGTCGAAGCCGGCCCGCTTCGCGGCCATGATCCCCTCGATCGTCGCGTCGAGCCCCGGCCGCCGCGCCAGACGCTGGAACCGATCGGCGTCGAGCGTGTCCAGGCTGATGTTGACGCGTCGCAGGCCGGCGTCGCGCAGCCGCTCGGCCATCGGCGCCAGGAGCATGCCGTTGGTCGTCATCCCGACGTCGGCGATGCCCGGGATTCCGACGAGCATCCCGACCAGGACATCCAGGTTTTTGCGCAGCAGCGGCTCGCCGCCGGTGAGCCGAAGCTTGTCGATCCCCAGGGGCGCGACGATCGCCACGAACCGGGCGATCTCCTCGAAGCTGAGAAGACGCTCGCGGGGCATGAACTCGACCTGCTCCGGCATGCAGTAGACGCACCGGAGGTTGCAGCGGTCGGTGACGCTAATCCGCAGGTTGTTGTGGACGCGCCCGAACGAGTCCATCAGCCTCGGGGCCGCGGTCCGCGTCATCGTGTCGTGCGTCTGAGGTAGGCTCATAATGCCATTCTACCGGCCTTCGAG
Organism: Paludisphaera sp.; assembly: GCF_037189885.1. Classification (NCBI taxonomy): domain Bacteria; kingdom Pseudomonadati; phylum Planctomycetota; class Planctomycetia; order Isosphaerales; family Isosphaeraceae; genus Paludisphaera; species Paludisphaera sp. Next base: position 24,430 of record NZ_JBBCIR010000039.1, on the reverse strand, counting down.
CCCGGGATGGATCCATTCCTCGCGGCCGTCGGCCCATCGCTCACGTTTCCAGATGGGGACGACTTCCTTGAGCGTGTCGATCAGCCATCGGCAGGCTTCGAAGGCGTCGGCGCGATGGGGGCAGCTCACCGCGACGACGACGCTGACGTCGCCGAGGCCCAGCGTCCCCACGCGATGGGCGAGGGCCAGCTCGATGATCGGCCAGCGGCGGCGGGCCTCGGCCTCCAACTCGGCGAGCTTCTTGGCGGCCATCTCCGGGTAGGCCTCGTACTCCAGGTGGACGGTGCGGCGGTCGCCGGTCATCTCGCGGACAGTCCCCAGGAAAGTGCAGACGGCGCCGGCGTTGTCGTGGCGCACCCGCTCCGTGAGCGCCGCGTGGTCCAGGGGGGTATCGGTGATCTCGACCATGGGGGCCTTTCAGGGGCTCAGCGTTGGCCGCCGCTGACGGGTGGGATCAGGGCGAGTCGGGCGTCGGGTGGGAGCGGGGCGGCGTCGTCGGCGTACTCGTCGTCCACGGCCACGCGGACGCTCGTCGCGAGGGTCGCCAGCGCGGGGTGCTGTTCCGCCAGGGCGCGGCGGAGGTCGCCGACGGTCGCGGGGCAGGGGAGGGCGACCGTCACCTCGACCCTCCCGGCGCGCTGGCGGGCGACGGCGAAGAGGCGCACCGGCCACGTTCGAAGCCGCCGCGCGTCGTCGGGGGTGTCCATGTCGCCCAGGACCGAATCGGTCTCCATCGGGACGGGGTCGATCATGTCGGCATGGGTTACGAGTAATTGATTGACGCCGACGCCCGGGGGCAGGTCGCGGACGGCGCGTAGCATTGGCCAGGGGAAGACCGGGGGATGGCCGCGACGCCCACCGAACGTCGGCGCCATGATACGATCCGGCCGCGCCCGCCAGGCGTCGACCAGCCGGGCGACGGTCCCCGCGCCGAGCCTGGGGCTGTCGGCCGGGACGATGAGGACGGCTCGCGGGGGGGGATCAAGGCGGTCGATTTCGGCGACGCCCAGCTCGATCGAGTCGCGCATAGACTCGGGACGGGTCGACGGGCTGAGCACGACGGCCCCCGCGGCCTCCGCGGCGTCGGCCACGGCGGGGCCTTCCGGGGCGTCGGCCGGCGGCGCGACGACCACCACCCGGTCCACGCCCGCCTCGATCAGCGTCGCGACGACCCTGGCGATCAGCGGGCGGCCGTCGAACTCGATCAGGAGCTTGGGACGTCTCATGCGCAGGCTCGCGCCGGCGGCCGGGACGATCGCGGCGATGGTCATGGCTGCTTCGTCCTCGCGCCGAGGTTGCGGCGGGCGATCAGCTCGGCCACGATGCTGACGGCGATCTCCGGGACGGTCCGCGAGCCGATGTCCAGCCCCACCGGCGCGCTGACGCGGGCGAGGGCCTCGTCCGAAACCCCCCGCCCGCGGAGGGCCTCGAAGATGAGCCGGATCTTGCGGCGGCTGCCGATCATCCCGACATATCCCGCGGGCTTCGGCGCGGCGACCCCCAGCGCCTCCTGGTCGTGGCCGTGGCCCCGCGTGACGATCAGGATGAAGGTATGAAGGTCGGCCTCGATCGACGCCAGGGTCTCGCCGATCGGGCCGACGAGGAGCCGGCCGGCGGCGGGGAACCGGTCGGCGGCGGCGAAGCGGTCGCGATCGTCGAGCACCCAGACGTCGAAGTCGACCTCGGTCGCCAGCGCCGCGACGGCCTGCCCGACGTGCCCCGCGCCGACGATAACCAGCCGGACCCTCGGCAGCGACGGGAGCCAGGCGACACCCCGCTCGACGCGGGCGCGGGGGCGTTGCGTCAGCGGCGCGGGACTAGCTTGCAGCGTCGCGTCCCCGGCCAGCACGCTGCCTTCGGCGTCGAACAGCGTCCGACGCCCCAGCGACGGCGACTCGGGCGTCGTCACCACGGCCTCGGTGAAGCCGTGGCCGCCGTCGATCGCCTCGGCCAGCGCGCGGAAATAGGAGAGCGGGGCGTCGCCGCGGAAGGCTTCCACCACCACGGTCATCCGGCCGCCGCAGACGAGCCCGTCGGCCCAGGCGTCGTCGTGGTCAAGGACGAAGGAATGGACGCTGGCCCCGGGCTCGCGCAGCCTTCGCAGGGCTTTCAGCTTGACCTCGTTCTCGACGCAACCGCCGCCGAGCGTCCCGACCTGGCCGCCGTCGGGCAAGACCAGCATCGCGGCGCCGGCCTTCTGGGGCGTCGACCCCCGGGTCTCGACGACCTGGCAGAAGGCGGACTCTCGGCACCCCTCCAGCGCGGCGACCAGTCGTCGTATCACGTCCCGCATCGGTCCACGTCCCTCGTCAACGCGGGCTCGCCGCGGCACCGGCGTCCGCGGGCTTGGCGTCGGACTTCCGCGGCCCGGTCGTCGGCCGCTTGGGCCGGATCTTCAGGATCCCCTTGGCCCACTTGCCGATCTTATCCGACTCCTCCGACGGGCCGAGCTGGTAGGAGAATTTCCTGGGCCACCCGGCGTCCTCGAGCGCCTTAAGGGTGCCCGGCTTCTCGCGGACCTCCTGGTAGCGATCGACGAGGGCGTCGTAGGCGTCGTTGACCTTGCGCACGGCCTCCTGCGCCTGGTCCATGGCCATCCGCGCGCCAACTTGCGCCGCCTGTCGTTGCTTCTCCGTGGGGAGTTGCTTCTTCGCCTGGGCGATCTGCTTGCGGACTTGATCCGCCTGCCGCTGGCTTTCGCGGATGTTGGCGTTCGCCTGGTTGCGATAGTAACGCGAGTAGCGGTTGCGACCGCCCCCCATCCCCGCCGCCGTCGAACGCGCGGCGGCGATCTCGGCCTGGAGCTGCTGCTCGCCCGCCTGGAGGTCCATGACGCCCTGTTCCATCATCGCGGCGCCCTCGATCTCGGCGAGGGCCTGGCGGGCCTCGTCGCGGGCGGCGACGGCCTCGCGGTACAGTTCGCGAAGTTCCCGCTCGGCGTCGGCGAAGACGTAGCGGGTCTTCTCGGCTTCCAGCCCCATCTCCGTCAACAACGCGTCCGGCGCGGGGGCCTCCTGGGCCGTCGCGGCGGCGGTCGTGACCATGGCCAGGCCGAGGATCATTGCGCGCGTGAGCATGGATTCGCCTCCCGATCGCCGCGGACGACCGCGGCGCGTCGGCCCCATTATAGCGCCGATGGAGGCCACCGGGCCAACCCGCCGGGCATCGCCGCCCGGATTCCCCGGATCGCGAGGCCGACCCTTGCATCCTCGCGCGGCGAGCCCGATCATCGGACGCCGGCGAACGTCGCCGCGTCTCCTCGCGCTCCCACGTCCGCGATGATCGGAGGCCGTCCTCGATGCCCCGAACGACCCGCGCGTCCTCGATAGCCCTGGCCCTCGTACTGGGCTCGACCGCCTCGACCCTCGCCGAGGAAGTCCCGAAGCCCCGGGAGTTCGTCGGCTACCTGTTCGGCTCGCCGAAGGCCGTGAACTACGGGCTCTACACTCACGTCTGCCACGCCTTCGTCACCGCGGGGCCCGACGGCCGGCTCAACCGCGATCGGGGCGTCCCCAGTCGCGAAGTGACCGCCGACGCCCATAAGGCGGGCGCGAAGGTGCTCCTCTCCCTCGGCGGCTGGGGGTGGGACGCTCAGTTCCGCGCCATGGTCGCCGACCCGGAGGCCGTGGCACGCTACGTCGCGGCCGTCCTCAAGATGGTCGATGAATATGACTACGACGGCGTCGACCTGGACTGGGAATACCCCGATTCCGACGCCGAGATCCCCGGCTTTGAACGCCTGACGCGGACGTTCCGCGCTCGGCTGGACGAGATGGGGAAGGCGAAGGGGCGGCCGATGCTCGTGACGATGGCCGCGTCGTCGAACCATGAGACCCTGGATCACCTAAACACGGCGTTCCTGCTGGAGACCATGGACTGGATCAACGTCATGACCTATGACTACGCCGGGCCCTGGTCGGCGCGAGCGGGGCACAACTCGCCGCTGTTCGACTCGTCCAAGGACGGCCCGAACGCGCGGTCCAGCGAGCGGACCATCCGCTACCTGCTGGATGAGCGGAAGATCCCGGCCGACCGCCTGGCGCTCGGGCTGGCGCTTTACGGCCGCGGGTTCCCGGTCTCCGAGCCCTACGCGTCGGTCCCGGAGGGATCGGAGCCGATCAGCCTGGGCTTCAAGGGGGTCGGCGGGCTGCTCGACGAGGGCTGGACCCGCGTCTGGGACGACGAGACCAAGGTCCCCTGGCTGTTCTCGCCGGATCGGACGAAGGTCGTCGGCTACGACGACGCCGAGTCGATCCGGATCAAGACCGAGTGGGCGATGTCCAGGGGCCTACGCGGGGTCTTCTTCTGGCAAGTCGACGGCGATCGCCTCCCCGACGGCTCCAACCCGCTCCAGCGGGCCGCGCGCGAGGCCTGGTCCGCCGGTCGTTGATCGGCGGGTGCCGGTGCCGGCCAGCGTCCTCTTCGCCCTCGATAATTCCGAGTTCCCGACCCCCGCCTCATCGGGTAGGTTCGCCGGCCGCGCGGGAAAGGAGTTGGCCGGGCCGTCCCCTTTGTCTCAAGCCGTAAATCCGGATCGTCCGATCTAAGCGGTCGGACGGGCCGCGCGGCTTGATGCTGGGACGCCGAGGGTGAGGAGGGTAAGCATGGCGCTGATCTTTTCGGAAACCGTGCATGCGACTGCCATCATCGACCCCGAAGCCGTCCTCGCCCCGGACGTCCAGGTAGGCCCATACGCGATCATCGAGGGCCCCGTCCGGGTCGGCCCCGGTTGCGTCATCGAGGCCCATGCCTGCCTCTGCGGGCCGCTGACCATGGGCCGCGACAACCTCGTGAGCCACGGTGCCGTCCTGGGCAAGAGCCCCCAGCACCGCGGCTATCGCGACGAGCCCACCGGGGTGCGCATCGGGGACGACAACGTCTTCCGCGAGTTCGTCACCGTCCACCGCGGGACCGTGCAGGGGGCCGGCGAAACCGTCATCGGCCACCGCAACCTGTTCATGTGCAACACCCACCTGGGCCACGACGCCCGCGTCGGCGACAACTGCACGATCGTCAACAACGCGCTCATCGCCGGCCACGTCGAGCTGGGAGACGGCTGCATCCTCTCGGGGAACACGGCCATCCAGCAGCGGGTGCGGGTGGGACGGCTGGCGATGCTGGGAGGGATGGGGGCCTCATCCAAGGACATCCCGCCGTTCATCCTCCAGCAAGGCTACAACTGCGTGACGGGGCTCAACCTGGTCGGCATGCGTCGCGCCGGGTTCTCGAACCACGCCGTCAACGGCCTCCGGCAAGCGTTCCGCATCCTCTACCGCGAGGGGCGGCCGATCTCCGCGGCGCTCGACCGGATCGCGGGGGACTTCGGCGGCATCCCCGAGGTCGACGAGTTCGTCGAGTTCATCCGCGCGTCGCGCATCGGGATCAACCCGGCGCGGTCGAGCGATCGCGAGAACTATGAGGTCGCCTGAGTCGGCCGGCCGTTCAGTCGCCGCCCTCTTCGATGCGGCGACGGACGCGGTCGTATTCCTGATCGTCCAGTTCCCCGTCTAGCCTGGCCTGTCGGAACGCCTCCAGCAGGTCATCCTTGGTCGCGGGGTCGAGGTCCTCGGTGGCCTCCTCCCACGACCGATAGGCCAGGATCGCGCCCCAGATCATCGCGGCGACCAGCGCGGCCAGCCCGACGTAGTAATACTGGGGCATCTCGAACCGCTCCGCGAGCGGCCCGAGTCCTCCGGTGATCGTCACCCCTCCCCACATGGCCCGCCCCCTCCCGCCGCTCGGCCCCGACCATAGCCCGCCCCTTCGCCGCTTGCCCGGCGGGGCGCGACGATTATACTAGAAGGAGGGCCGAGCGGGGACGTCCCCGCCCCTCGCGATCGATTCGAGTGCGGTCGAGCCCCGCCCGGGGCCGATGAGGGTCCTCCAGGGAGAGGATTTTCCACCGGTCGCCAGGTCTAGGAACAGGGGGAGTCTCATGATCCGCCGCGCGTTCGCGCTTCTGTTGCTGGCATTCGGCGCGATCCCCGCCTCGGCGTCCGCCCAGGGGACGGGGCTCGCCGACATCGCGGCCGACCCGTTCTCCTTCTACTACGCCTTCTATCTGCCCAACCAGCAGATCCAGGCCATGCGGCCCCGTCCACAGGACGCGATCAACATGGCCGCCCAGGAGCGGCAGTACTACGCGAACATGAACAAGCCGCGTCTGTACGACCCGATCTCGCCGTACACCGCCGAGCCGTTCGATCCCCTGAAGCCCTACAACCGCCAGCAGGGCCGAGAACGCGCCGCGAATCCGTACCGCTTCACGCTCGATCCCTCGAACTCCACGGGGACCGGACCCGCCGCCTACTACGGCCGCGCGTCCCAGTATTTCCCTGACCTGCGACCGGGACGCGGCCCGAACGCGAACGTCTTCACCGGGGCTCGCCGCATGGGCGGCCGCCGTGGGGGCGGCATGGGCATGGGCGGCATGGGCGGCGGCATGGGCATGGGCGGAATGGGTGGCATGGGTGGAATGGGCGGCATGGGGATGGGCATGCCGGGCTGACCGGGCCCGGTTCCAGGGGCGGTTCCCGTAGCGCCCGCGCTCGCCTGTACCCCTCGCCAAGGCAACCAGGGAAAACCGAATGTCCGCGGGCCCCGACCACCAACGACTCCGACCCGAGGACCGGGCCAACCTCGTCGCCTATGTCGACGGCGAACTCGCCGAGGAAGAGGCCCGCGCGCTCACCACCAAAATCACGCACAGCGCCACCGCCCGCCGCGAGGTCGACCTGCTGAAGAAGACGTGGGACGCGCTCGACAAGCTCCCCCGGCCCCACGTCTCCGATCAGTTCCACGATCGGACGCTCAGCTACATCCGATCGATCGAGTCGCGCAAGCAGGCTCGCCTGGCACCGTTGGCCGCCGCGTTCGGCGGGGCGGGGAGGCTTGCCGCCTGTCTCGTCGTCGCGGGGGCCGCCGGCGCGGGGGGCTACCTCGCCGCCTGGGGACTCTGGCCCGACGCCGACCGGAGGCTCGCCCGGGAACTGTCCCTCGCCGAGCATTTGGACGAGTACCAGGAGGTCGGGAATTTCGACCTGCTGGAGGCCCTGAAGCGATCCCCGGAGTTCGGCGAGAGCCGTCGTTGAGGTCCACCGTCATGAGCCGCCCCCCCGGGGACACGGACACCTCGACGTGGGCGCGGGCCATCGCCCTGGCGATCGGCCTCGCCGCCGTGGCGATCGCCGGCGCGGCGACGCTTGAAGGCCAGCGGGCGCGGCTCGCCATGAAGACCGCCGCCGAGCGCGAGCAGCTCCACGACGCCCTCCGGCGGTTTGACCTCCGATTGACGGTCGCCGAGCAAGAGGCGGCACGAGATCTCGACGCCCGCCTCAACGCCATGCCGGACGACGAGCGCGACGGATACCTGGCGGTCCTCCGCCGTTACCACAACTGGCTCCATCAGTTGCCGGAACGCCTGCGCGACGGCGTGCTCGCCGAGCCGCCGGACCGTCGCCTGAAACGCATCCAGGAATTGGCCATCAAGTACCCCCCGCCGGACTGGCGGCCGACCTCGTCGATGGACTTCATCCAGATTGGCGGCACGGGAACCTTCGAACTGGCCGCGCTCTGCAAGACGTGGCTCGCGCTCTCGCCCGCCGACCGCCGGGCCGTCGACGCCCTGGAAGCGGGCAAGCGCAAGGAAGATTTGGCCCGTCGGGGTCGCGACCTGAAGATCCCTCGCGCCCTCCGCCCCGCCGACTACGACGAAGCCCGGTGGATGGAGGAAGCCGAGGCCCGCGTCCGGGATCTCCGGGCGACCGCGGCGGGGCCGCGCGACTGGCTCTCCCGGATCGAGGCGAAGTTCGAGCAGGCAGGGGAAGACGCGCCCGAGGCCCCCCCTCGCGTTCGGCCGTTCCTCCGCCGCCTCGCCGAGAACCTGTACGTCGAGGAGCACGAGCTCGACCATCCCGTCGCCCCGACGAGGCTGGAACAGTTCTTCGCCGCGATGCCCCCATGGATCCGATCGACGTTCGCGGCGTTCCCGGCCGACGAGGCCCGTCGCCGCCTGGGCGTCGTGTATCGCCTCGTCCACCCGCATCCCGAGGAGTTCCGGCCGTCGGCGGCCGAGAAAGCCCCCCCCGCCGCGGCCCCCAAGGCGACCAGGCCGGCCGTCGCCCCGCCGACGCCTCCCGGTCCCGGGCCCGCGACCCCCTTCTGACGCGCGGAGCCGCTAACGTGGACGATCTCGACTCGCGCTGGATGAGGATGGCCCTCGACGAGGCCGAGAAGGGCCGAGGGTCCGTCGAGCCGAACCCGATGGTCGGCGCGGCGGTCGCGCGGGACGGCCGGCTCGTCGCCCTGGGCCATCACGAGCGGTTCGGCGGCCCGCACGCCGAGGTCGTCGCGCTGGCGGCGGCGGGCGACGAGGCTCGCGGGGCGACGCTCTACGTCACGCTCGAACCGTGCAGCCACCACGGCAAGACTCCGCCCTGCGTCGACGCCGTACTCCGCGCCGGCGTCGCGCGAGTCGTCGCCGCGCATCGCGACCCGTTCCCCAAGGTCGCCGGGGGGGGCTTCGCCCGGCTCCGCGACGCCGGGGTCGCGGTGACGGTCGGCGTGCTGGGAGCCGAGGCCGTCGCCCTCAACGCGCCCTACCTCAAGCGGGTCTCCACCGGAAGGCCCTACGTGCTGGCGAAATGGGCGATGACGCTCGACGGCAAGACAGCGGTCGCCGGCGGTGACAGCCGTTGGATCTCATCCTCGGAGTCGCGGGCCCTGGTCCACGAGGTCCGCGGCCGGATGGACGCGATCGTGGTGGGCGTCGGCACCGCGATGGCCGACGACCCCCTCCTGACTGCCCGCCCGCCGGGGCCCAGGTCGCCCACGCGGGTTGTCCTGGACGCCGGAGCCCGGCTCCCGCTGGTCTCGCAGCTGGTCCGCACCGCCGGCGAACACCCGACGATCGTGGTCGTGGGCGCCGCCGCTCCGGCCGATGCGGTGGGGCGGTTGGAGAGGGCCGGCTGCGAGGTCTGGTCATTCCCCGGCGAACCTCGATCGCGCATCGTCGCCATGCTGGAAGAATTGGGGCGACGCGGCACCACGAACGTCCTGGTCGAGGGGGGCGGGGTCGTCCTCGGCTCTTTTTTCGACGCCGGCGAGGTCGACGAGGTCGACGTGTACATCGCGCCGATCATCGAGGGGGGCGACCACCCTCGGACACCCGTGCGCGGCGAGGGGTCGGTCCTGATGGAGCGGGCCGCCAGGCTCCAGGGAGTCCGTCGGACGCTTGTCGGCGAGCGCGACGTCCGATTGCAAGGGGAAGTCCCGTCGGCCTGGCGGGGCGGGCTTCGTTCGTTGATCGAAGGGGCCGACCCGACTTGACCTGGGGCGTCGACCGGCTCTAGAATCCCGGGTGAAGGCGGCATGGATTTTGCCGCGCCGGCTCTCTCTCCTGGAGGCGGACCTCGTGGACTCCTCAAGACGCGGGCGTCCCAACGCCAAGCCGGCACCGAAGGCCGTGGTGGGGCGGGTCAGCCTGTATCTCCGCCAGCTCGAATCGCTGCAACGTCGCGGGGTGTCCAGGACGTCCAGCGACCAGCTCGGCGAGCCGTTCGGCATCAAGAACGCCCAGGTCCGGAAGGACCTGGCGTGCTTCGGCCAATTTGGCCGGCCGGGGATCGGCTACGACGTCGACGACTTGATCGAGGTGCTGCGGCGGATCCTCGGGGTCGATCGCGATTGGCCGCTGATCCTGGTCGGCCTGGGCAACCTGGGCCAGGCGCTGCTGAGATACCGAGGGTTCCAGTCCCGACGGTTCCACGTCGTGGCGATCTTCGACAACGACCCGCGGAAGGTCGGCCACACGTATCATGGCGTCGTCGTGGAGCCGCTGGAGTCGCTGAGGAAGAGCGTGGCGGCGCACAAGACGAACCTGGCGCTGCTCTGTGTCCCGGCGGAGGCGGCGCAGAAGGTGGCGGACCAGATGGTCGCGGCGGGGATTCGCGGGATCCTGAACTTCGCCCCCGTCCCCATCTCCACCCCGCCGCACGTCAGCGTGACGGCCGTCGACCTGAGCATCCAGCTCGAGAACCTCGCCTACAAGGTGCAAGGGTCGATCGATGTCGACGGCGTCTCGTGCGCGGGCTGACTCGCCTTCCCGGCGGGCCCGGGCTCGGTTAGAATGCCGAGACGATTACCCGGTGGTGAAACGGTATCACAACAGGTTTTGGTCCTGTTTTTCCTGGTTCGAATCCAGGCCGGGTAGCTCTCCCCATCCTTTGGTCCGGGCCTCCGCCAACTTCGCGAGGAGTTGGTCGAGGTCGACGGGCTTGGTCATGTGGTCATCGAAGCCCGCCTCGCGGGCGCGGGCCCGATCTTTCTCCAGGCCGTAGCCGGTGACGGCGATCAGTCGCAAGTCGCGGCGAGGGCGACCCTCGCGTAGCGCGCGCGCGACCTCGAAACCGCTCATCCCCGGGAGTCCGATGTCGAGCAGCACGACGTCGGGCCGGGTCTTTCGCGCCGCGGCGACGGCGGCGTGGCCGTCGGCGGCGATCTCCACCTCGTAGCCGTTGAGCTGGAGCAGGCGAGAGAGGCCCCATGCGCTGTCGGGATCATCCTCGACCAGGAGGATCCGGAGCCGGTCGCGTTCGCGGCGGGCGTCCGAAGCCTCTGTCTCCCCGGCTTCCGTCGGAGGCACGCCGCCCGCCAGCGGCAAGTAGACCGTGAACGTGCTGCCATGGCCGAGCCCCTCGCTCTGGGCTTCGATCTGGCCGCCGTGGAGCTCGACGAGCGAGCGGACCAGCGTCAGGCCGATCCCCAGCCCTCCCTCCGATCGCGCGAGCGAGTGGTCCCCCTGGTTGAAGAGGTCGAACATTTTCGGGAGCTGATCGGGCGCGATGCCGATCCCCTGGTCTCTCACGGAGATGGCCAGGCGATCCCCCTCCACCCGGCAGACGAGCCGGATTTTCGAGGCGTCCCCGGAGTACTTCGCCGCGTTGTTCAGCAGGTTGACCACGACCTGCTCCAACCGCGTGGGGTCGACGTCGACGCGGGCCGAGCCGTGGCGCTGGTCCACGGTCAGCTCGTGGCGGCGTCCCTCGATGAGCGACGACACCGACGCGACGGCGCGTTCCAGGATCGGGCCGGGGTCGACCACCTGCTTCTGGATCCGGATCTTGCCGTGGGTGACCCGCGAGACGTCCAGGAGGTCGTCGACCAGCCGCGAGAACGTCTTCATCTGGTTCTCGACGACCTGCTTCGCCCAGTCCTGGAGCTCCGGGCGATCGCTCCGTTTCCAGACCTGGACGGCGTTCGAGGCGGCGGACAGCGGGTTCCGCAGCTCGTGGGCGAGCATCGCCAGGAACTCGTCCTTCAGGCGGTCGGTTTCCTTGAGCGCGGCGGCGTGCCGACGGGTCTCCTCCAGGAGCCGGGCGTTCTCGGCGATGGCGGCCTTCAGCTCGTCGCGCTGGCGCGCCAGCTCGAAGAAGACGTCGACCTTGCCCCGGAGGACGTCCGGCTCCAGGGGCTTGTTCAGGAAGTCGACCGCGCCGGCCTCGTAGCCGCGGAACCGTCGCTTCTGGTCGGCCCCGCCGGCGGTGAGGAAGATGATCGGCACGCGACGCGTGCGCTCCACACCCCGCATGAGCTGCGCCAGCTCGAAGCCGTCCATGCCGGGCATCTGGACGTCCACCAGCGCCAGGGAGACATCGTGCTCCAGCAGGAGTTCCAGGGCCTCGGGGCCGGAGCCGGCTCGCAGCAGGACCAGGCCGTCGCGGCGCAGGAGGGCCTCCAGGGCCACGAGGTTCTCCTCGCGGTCGTCGACCATCAGGAAGTAGACGGGGGCGTGAGTCACGTCGGTCATCGGGAGGCCACCAAGCCACGAAGATATTGTGCGATCTCCTCCAGGGTCAGCGACGCGGCGTCCGGGCAGGACGCCAGCGCGGCCCGGGGCATCGCCGAGGCCAGGGCGGTGTCCGGCCTCTGCACCAGGCCGATCCCCCCGGCGTCGCGGATCGCCCGCAGTCCGCGGGCGCCGTCGCTGTTGGCGCCGGTCAGGACGACCCCCACCAGCCCGGGACCGTACGCCTCGGCCGCCGTCTCGAACATCACGTCGATCGAGGGGCGAGAGAAGAGGACGGGCTCCTCCCCGGAGAGTGACAGGCGGAGGTCGGGCTCGATCAGCAAGTGATAATCCGGCGGCGCCAGGTAGATCGTCCCGGGCTCGATCGGCTCCTTGTCCTCGGCCTCGCGGACCGGAAGGCGGCAGGCGTCGCGGAGCAGTTGCGCCATGAGGCTTTCGTGATGCGCCGGGAGGTGGACCACCACGAAGATGGGCGTCGGGAAGTCGCCGGGGAGGCCGGGGAGCACGGCCGACAGCGCCTCCAGCGCCCCGGCGGACGCCCCCATGGCGATCGCCCTGGCCCTGGGAGACGTCATGCGTCGCCTCGCTTCCGATAGAGCCGCTCGGCGCGATCGAACTCCTCGAACGCCCCGGCGTGCCGCGAGAAGCGGAGGCTCTCCCGCGACCCCAGCCCGAGGAAACCCTTGAGCGACAGCGAATCCTTGAAAAGCCCGATCGCGCGGTCCTGCAGCGGCTGGTCGAAGTAGATCAGCACGTTGCGGCAGGAGACGAGCTGGACCTCCGCGAAGACCTGATCCGCCGCCAGGCTGTGATCCGAGAACACCGCCCGACGCCGCAGGCTCTTGTCGAACACCGCCCCGCCGTAAGCCGCGGTGTAGTAATCCGACAGCGACGACTTACCCCCGGACCGACGATGGTTCTCGGTGAACAGCGGGATCCGGTCCAACTCGTACACCCCCGCCTCGGCGCGGCCGAGCGCCTCCGGGTTGATGTCGGTCCCGTAAATCATCGTCCGATCCTCCAGCCCCTCCTCCCGGAAGAGGATCGCCAACGAGTAGACCTCCTCGCCGGCGCTGCAACCCGCGACCCACACCTTCAGCGAAGGATACGTCCGCAGGTACGGCACGACCTTCTCGCGGATCGCCAGGAAGTAGGCGGGATCGCGGAACAGCTCGCTCACCTGCACCGTCAGGAACGAAAACAACTCCGGGAACGCGGTCCGGTCGTGGAGGATGCGGTCCTGGAGTTGGGAGAACGTGGCGCATCCCATCCGCTCGCGCGCCTGCCTCAGCCGCCGCTTGAGCGAGGCCATGGAATAGCCGCGGAAGTCGTAATGATACCTCCGAAAGACCGCTTCCAACAGCAACCGAAATTCGACGTCCTCGACGGCGTCGGCCACTTCCACCCCTCCTGCCTCGGCTAGGCTCGACTCGCGGACGGGCGGGGATCACGCCAGGATTATTCGGACCACGGATTCCTGCAAGCCGCCGGTGACGTGGACCGTCCCGGCCGCGTCGACGAACACGTCGACCTCCGAGCGTACCCCATATTCCTCGAAGTAGACGCCCGGCTCGATCGAGAAGCAGGTCCGAGGGAGCACCAGGCGCTCGTCGTGGGTCTCCAGATTGTCCATGTTCGCGCCGTTGCCATGGACCTCCTGGCCGATGTTGTGGCCCGTCCGGTGGGTGAACCGCGATTCGAGCCCCGCGCGACGGATGACGTCTCGGGCCGCGTCGTCCACCTCGTAGCCCCGCAACGCGACGCCGGCCGCGAAACGCTCCCGGACCAAGGCGATCGCCGCGTCCCGGGCCCCGGCGACGAGACGGAAGGTCGTTTCGTACTGCTCGGGCACGGCGTGGCCGACGAAGCCCACCCGAGTCAGGTCGCTGTAGACCGAACGCGGACGCTTCAGCTTCCCCCAGAGGTCGATCAGCACGAAGTCACCCTCGCGGATCTCGCCGTCGCCCCCCGCGCCTGGCTCGTAGTGCGGGTCGCCGCTGTGCGGGCCGACCGAGACGTTGGGGGGGCTGTAAGTCGTCAGATCCCCCTTCTCGAAATGATCCAGGATGACGGACTGGACTTCCGTCTCGCGGACCGAGCCGCCGTCGCGCGCGCGATCGGCGATGAACCGCCACGCGACGTCGAAGGCCGACGTCGTGACTCGATCGGCGGCGCGGTGCATGGCCCACTGCTCGTCGTCCCAGGCCGACTCGTAGAGCTGGATCAGATCCCCCGAGGAGGCCACCTCGACCCCCAGGCCGCGAACGAACTCGACGGTGCCGGCGTCGACGCGCGAGATGTAGGGATTGGAGAGCCCTGGCGCGTATTCCATGGCCACCCGCTTCGACCCGCCCACGAGCGCGGCGACACCTTCTTGCAACTCGGGCCAGGAACGGTAGATGGTCCGCCCGCCGGGCAGATGCTCCAACGCCTGGGGTTCGATCGCGTGGACGAGCTTCCGCGGCTCGCCTTCGGCGGGGATCATGTAGAAGTAGCGCCGGGAACCGGGGGGCTTCTCGTCGAGCCCGAGTAGCCGGCGGGCGGGGACGTTCAGGCCGCGGAAATCGTAGAGGAGCCAGCCGTCGAACCCGAACTCGCGCAGGCTACGCTGGATGGAGGACGGGTCGAACATCGGGGGCTCCTGCATCGGTCGGACGCGACAAACGGAGAGCGGGCCCGACCGGCCGACCCCCCACCGCGATCGTAACCGACCCACGGACCGATCGCCAGACGAGCCGGCGGGCCCGCGCGCTCACGGAACGGGACGTTGACGCCCGCGGAGGACCGGGACGGCCGCGAGGGCCGCCAACGCGAGCAAGTACGACGATGGCTCGGGGATGACCCCCGGGGACGCGGCTGGCAGGCCGGTCCTGATGTCCCAGGCGCCGCCGCCGAAGGTCGCCACGTCCGGGTCGTTCGCGAAGATGGAGGCCAGCGCGATCGCGTCGGGGGGGACTTGCTCGATCGCGCGGAGGTCGATCGCCATCGACCCGTCGTCGCGTCTCGTGGCGTCGAAGCCCCATGCGAAAGTGGCGAGTTGGTAAATGGCGCGGGTCACGCCATCCTCGGGCTGATTGAAGATCTGGCCGGGATCGCGCGGGGCCTCGACGGCCACCAGGGACAGGACCCAGGTGCCTCGGAACTCATCCGGTCCCAGCTCTCGCGAGGGATTGTCGGCGAACTGAAGCACGGGAGGGGTCCCGGTCATGCCCTCGCCGTCGGCGTAGAACGGGGTGTGTGACCGGGCAAGGATCTCGTTGTCCGGGTCGCGAGAACGGTCCACGAAGACACCCGGCTCCTGGCCCTCGGGCCTCGCCTGCCAGGAGTACGCGGGGAGGGTCGTGCTTACCGTCTGGAGCCAGCGATATTGATAGCCGTCAGGGAGGGCGTAATCCGGCGAGGGGGTGAACCGCCCCCCGATCGCGATCCCGAATGTCGTGTTGCCGAGGACCGCGTCATACAGGTCGATATCGAAGACGCCAAGCGTCGTCTGCTCGACGGTGACGGGGCTGGAGAAGACCAGGTCACCGTATGCCGAAGCCGACGCCGCTCCCGTCGCGAGCAGGGCGGACGCGGCCAGAATCTTCCCGAGGCCGGTAGGTATGAACCGCATTGTGAAGACCCTGGGGGATCGGGCTGAGGCCAATGACGAAGCCGGCTTCATGGGCACGAGGCCGAGGTCGCAAGCTTCCGGCCGTGATTCGAAGGGAGCATCGGGACGCGCTGTGGTCGCGGAAGCTTCACGTGGCCCTTCCATGGTTCAGCTTTGAATGGCAATAGACAAGGCGTGGCCAGTTCAAATTAACTCAATGGCCGATCGTAGCGATTCGTGGCCTGGATGACAAGCAGGGAGGGCGGGTCCGGCCTGGTGCCCGGGCGGTCGTGGTCGGAGGAGACGCCGCGCCCTAAAAAAACAGAAGCGTCCGGCGCAACGAGTGCCGGACGCTCTCGGATTAACAGGTCAGGCGGACGTTCGGGCGATTCACTTGACGAGGCGCCTCCGCAGGCCGAAGAGGCCGGCGGCGGCCAGGCCGATGCCGGCGAGGGCGACCGAGGTCGGCTCGGGCACGAGGGCCGGGGTGACCAGCGAGATGTTGGCCGTGATCGGCCCGGCGATCGAGCCGTTCATGGCCTGGACGAAGCCGATGATCAGCGTCGCGGTGTTGGAATCGCCGCCCAGCGTCACGATGCCGTTCAGCGTGAAGTTGCGGTAGCGCGTCCCTTCGGCCGCCGTGCTCGAGTTCTCCTCGACCAGCGTGCCGCCGGTGAAGGTGAAGGCGTCGGTCCCGTTGCTGCCGTTCAGCGTGAAGCCGGGGAAGTTGGACGTGTCGAAGGACGTGGCGTTGATGCCCTCGACGCCGGCCAGCGAGCCGCTGCTCGAGCCGAAGAGGCCCAGGGCGAAATTGCCGGTGAGCACGTTGGCCGTCAGCAGGTTGTTCCCGGCTTCGGGATTCGTGACGACGCTGCCGAAGCCGCCCAGGCCGCCCGGGGGCAGGTCGGCGGCCTTGGTGGCGGACGTGGCGAGGGCCATCACGGCGGCCGCCAGAACGATGCGATTCAGCTTGAGCATGGGGTTTCTCCTGAGTGGTCGAGCCCCGGTGATTGGCCGGAACCTGAACGAAGCGACCTGTCCTTCCGAACGAGGTCCGTAACCTAACGAATCGCGACGCTGGTAGTCAAGAGAGAACTCGGCGGGGCTCTCGGTTTTCCGTTCGCCTCCCATGTCCTTTTCGCGAAACACGCCGGCGATCAGCCGATCGATCTCGTTCGCCAACGCTCCCCCGGCGCGGTGAATGGCCGCAACATAAAGCCGTGCAACGGCCGTGGAGACGGCCGACTACATCGGGCCTCGCCGTGCCCGGGGCAGCCAGCGCCCGGGTCCATGCCGTCCAGCGTCGCGGCCACGCGACAGCGACGTTCGTTAGGTGAAACGCCGGGCGAATCGTTCGCCTGCGTTAACTTGGCGGCGCGTGACGGGCGCGTGAGCCCTCATCCGCCGCGGCTTGAATGCTGGCAAGGGCATGGCCCGCTCGATATGGCGGGCAACTCGGACCGAGAATGGTTAGATCAGGCCGATTTGCCAGGCGTACCCGAGATCAGGGGTGCATGGGCACGTGCCCCGGGAGGCCGCCACGATCGGCGGCCTCCCGGCGGGATGGACGGAGGGGGGAAGGGGAGTCAGACGCGCACCTCGGCGTCCTCGGCGGCGAGGCCGGCGTATCGGCGGCGGATGGGATCGACCTCTTCGGCGAGGAATTCCTCCACCTGGGCGGCCGAGCGACCGGTGAACCTGGATGGATCCATCACGGCGTCGAAGTCGAGCTTCGGGAACGTCGGGTCCGATTTGAGGCGGTCGATGAGGTCGTTGGCGTCGCCCCCGGCCTTCAGCCCGTCGGCGGCGGCCATCGAGTGGACGCGGATTCGCTCGTGCAGCTCCTGGCGATCACCGCCGGCCTGCACCGCGGCCATCAGCAGGTTCTCGGTCGCCATGAACGGCAACTGCTCGGCGACGCGCCGGGCGATGACGGGGGGGTGGACGACCATCCCTGGGACCACGTTGTTGTAGAGCGTCAGGACCGCGTCGATCCCTAGGAACGCCTGCGGGAGGATCAACCGGCGGATCGCGCTGTCGTCCAGGGTCCGCTCCAGCCATTGGGTCGCGGCGGTGTCGGCGATCCCGGGGACCTGGCTCATGACGTACCGGGCGAGCGAGCACATCCGCTCGGCGCGCATCGGGTTGCGCTTGTACGCCATCGCCGAGGAGCCGATCTGCTCGGTCTCGAACGGCTCCTCGACCTCGCGTTCGTGGGCCAGGAGGCGGAGGTCCATGCCGAAGCGGTGGGCCGACTCGGCGATCGACGCCAGGCTCGCGACGGTCAGCGAGTCGACCTTGCGCGAGTAGGTCTGGCCGGCGACGGCGTAGGTCTTCTCGAAGCCGAACGCCGCGGCGACGCGCGCGTCCAGCTCGCGGACCCGCGCGTGGTCCCCGTTGAACAGGGCGAGGAAGCTGGCCTGGGTGCCGGTGGTCCCCTTCACGCCCAGGAAGCGGAGGTCGGCCAGCCGCCGCTCCACCTCGCCGAGGTCGAGGATCAGCTCGTAGCACCAGAGTGTCGCCCGCTTGCCGACCGTCACGAGCTGCGCCGGCTGGAAGTGGGTGTAACCCAGGCAGGGCAGATCCTTGTACCGCGCCGCGAAGTCCGACAGGGCCAGGATCGCCCCGACGAGCTTGTCGCGGACCAGGCCGAGCGCCTCGCGGGTCAGGATGAGGTCGGTGTTATCCGTGACGTAGCAGCTCGTGGCGCCCAGGTGGATGATGGCGCGGGCGGCCGGCGCGGCGTCGCCGAAGGCGTGGACGTGGGCCATCACGTCGTGGCGGAATCGGCGTTCGTAGGCCCCGGCCGCGGGGAAGTCGATCGAGTCGACGGCCCCCTTCATCGCCGCGATCTGATCGTCGGAGATGTTGAGCCCCAGGGCCTGTTCGGCCTCGGCCAGCGCCACCCAGAGCTTGCGCCAGGTCGAGAATTTGACCTGGGGGGACCACAGGCGGGCCATCTTGCGGCCGGCGTAGCGTTCGATGAGGGGGTTGTCGTAGGTCTGATAGTCTTTCATGCGTCGGTCGGGTCCGCGAGGCGTGTCGGGATGGGGGGAGGGGGGTCAGATGCCGGCCAGGGCGTGGGCGCGGCCGACGCGGGCGATGGCCCTATAGAAGGCCGCCGTCCGCATGGGGAGCTTCATCCGCTCGGAGATGTCGAAGATGTCGTGGAACGCGTCGACCATCTTCTGCTCCTGTTCGCGGCGGACCTGCTCCAGGGGCCATCGGAAGTTCTGGAGGTTCTGCACCCACTCGAAGTAGCTGACGATCACGCCGCCGGCGTTGGCGAGGATGTCCGGAACGACGGGGATGCCGCGGGCGTTGAAGACATCGTCGGCCTCGGGCCAGGTCGGGCCGTTGGCGCCCTCGACGATCATCCGGGCGCGGACGGCCTCGGCGGTCGCCTTGTCGAAGACCCCCCCGAGCGCCGCGGGGATCAGGACGTCCACGTCCGACAGGAGCACGTCCTCGTTGGAGCAGGGGCGGGCCCCCTCGAAGCCGCCGACCTTGCGGGTGGAGGCGACGTGGGAGGCGAGGGCCTCGACGTCGATGCCGTCGGGATTCTGGATGCCCCCGTGGGCGTCGGCGACGGCGACGATCCTCGCCCCGTCCTTGGCCAGGAACCGGGCCGCGTGGCTCCCGACGTTGCCGAAGCCCTGGACGGCGACGGTCGAGCCGCCGACGGTCCGCTTCGTGCGGCCGAGCATCTCGCGGACGGCGAGGGCCACGCCGAAGCCGGTGGCCGACTCGCGCCCGATCGAGCCATGCAGCTCGACCGGCTTGCCCGTCACGACCGCGGGGTTGAAGCCGGAATACTTGCTATACTCGTTCATGATCCAGGCCATGACCTGGGCGTCGGTCCCCATGTCGGGGGCGGGGATGTCCTTCACCGGGCCGATGACGTCGTGGATCTTCTGGGTGAATCGCCGGGTGAGGCGCTCCAGTTCCCCCTTGGAGAGGATGGTGGGGTCGCAGTTGACGCCCCCCTTGGCGCCGCCGAAGGGGACGTCGACGACGGCCGTCTTCCACGTCATCAGGCTCGCCAGGCCCCGGGCCTCGTCGTCGTCGACGGCGGGGTGGTAGCGGAGGCCCCCCTTGAACGGCCCGCGGGAGTTGTCGTGCTGGACGCGGTACCCCAGGAAGTTGCCCAGCCGGCCCGAGTCCATCTCGATGACCACCTCCACCCGGACCTCGCGATCGGGGGTGATGAGGAGGGTCCGGATGTTGTCGGAGAGGTCGAGCAGCCTGGCGGCCTGGTCGAAATAGTGGTTCGCGGCCTCGAACGCTTGCATCGCGACGCCGATCCCGGGATAACGGAACGGATTGGTCAAGCATGGGGTCGGCCCCGCCGCCCGTCTGATCGTACCGGACCACCCCCCGCGATCGCAAGCCGGCCCCCGCCTCCCGCCGGCGCCGCAACTCGAAAGGTCGTCGCGAGATGAGCCCCTGGAAGCTCGCCGAGGTCACGTATGGACGCGTCAAGGCCGGCCCCCCCTTCGAGGTGGCCGTCCTGCCGCTGGGGGCCACCGAGCCCCACAACCTGCACCTCCCCTACGGCACCGACACGTTCCAGGTCGAGGTCGTCGCCGCGCGGGCCTGCGAGAAGGCCGTCGCCCGGGGGGCCCGGGTGGTCCAGCTCCCGGCGATCCCGTACGGGACCGAGACGAACATGATGGAATTCCCGCTGGCGATGAACCTAAACCCGTCGACGCTCGCCCGGGTGATCGGCGACCTCGTCGCCTCGCTGGACAAGCACGGCGTCCACAAGCTGCTGATCCTCAACGGCCACGGCGGCAATGACCTGAAGTGGATCCTCCGGGAGTTGCACGGCACGACCCCGGTCCACCTGTTCGCCTGCCACTGGTTCCGGGTCGGCCTCGACCGGGGGGCGGAGATCTTCGAGAAGAAGGAGGACCACGCCGGCGAGATGGAGACCAGCATGGGGCTGGCCTTCTTCCCCAACCTGGTCGACCTCCCGGCCGCCGACGAGGGGGCCGTGCGCCCCTCGCGCTTCGAGGCCGTCTCCAAGGGGTGGGTGGAGATCACCCGGCCCTGGCACCTGCTGACGACCAACAGCGGCTCCGGCGACCCCCGCGCCGCCACCGCGGGCAAGGGAGAGGCGTACGCGGAGCTGGTCGCCGGACGCATCGGCGACTTCCTGGTCGAACTGGCCGCCTCCCCGCTCGACGACCATTTCCCCTTCCGCCCCCCCGCCTGATCCGGCGGGCGGGGCCAGCAATCGGAGTCCGTCCCATGACCCGGCGACTCGTTCCCGTCGGCCTCCGGGCCGTCGCGCTCATATTTCCCGCCCTGGCGCTCGCCTGCTCCGGCCGCGAGGAGGAGCCCGCCCCCCCCGCGCCGGCGGCCAGGGCCGAAGCCCCGGTCGAGACCAAAGAGTACCCGCTGGCCGGGGAGGTCCGGGGGGTCGACGCCGAGGAGGCGGAGCTGCGGATCCGCCACGAGGAGATCCCCGGCTTCATGCCCGCCATGACGATGCCCTTCCAGATGCCCGAGGGGACCGACTTCTCCGAGTTCCACCTGGGCGACTACGTCGAGGGGACGCTCCGGGTGCGGTCGAGGGGGGGCGTGACCGAGGGGTATGACCTGGTGGGCCTGGAAGTTGTCAAGCCGGCCATCAAGCCCCTCGTCCTGGAGATGACGCCGGAGGGCCCGAAGCTGGTCGAGCCGTCAAATCGGCTGCGGCCCGGCGACCAGGTGCCCGATTTCACGATGATCCAGCAGGACGTGACGTCGCGGAAGCTGTCCGAGTTGCGGGGGAACGTCGTCGTGCTGACGTTCATCTACACGCGCTGCCCGCTGCCGGAGTTCTGCCCGATGATGGACCGCAAGTTCAACGAGCTTTCGCAGTCGGTCGCGGCGAACCCGGCGCGGGCGGGGAAGGTCCGGCTGGTCTCGCTCTCGTTCGACCCCGACCACGACACGCCGGAGGTCCTGAGCAAGCACGCGGCGATCCGGGGGGCGAAGCCGCCGCTCTGGACCTACGCCACGGCCTCGCACGACGACCTGGCGGCCATCGCCCCGGCGCTCGGGCTGACGTTCGGGCCGAGGAAAAACGAAATCGTTCATAATCTCTGCACGGCCGTGATCGGCCCGGACGGCCGCCTCGCCCGGCTGGACGTGGGGACGAAGGCCAACGCCTGGACGGCCTCGGACATGCTGCGGACGATCTCCGAGGCGCTCGCGTCCGGGGGCGATTGACCCCTCTCGCGCCGCTCTCGCCAACAAATCGACCGAATTGCGCGAGAAACGCGGCGCGAGCCCCATTGACAAGGGATCAACAATCTATAAGATGTCGACAAACCCCCATTTCGAGATACGTTCGCGCAAGAGCGCGGGCTTGCCTCGATCCGCGTCGCCGGCGACGCCCGCCGCCCGGTCGCGCCGCCCGGCCGCCGCGACGCCCGTGTACGTCCAGCCCCGGAGAGATCAGCCATGGCAGTCGCCAAAGCCGGCCCGAAATCGCCCGTTTCGAAGCCGGTCGCGTCCAAGTCGGCCGCGCCCAAGTCGGCCGCGCCCAAGTCCGTCGCCAGCCGGGCCAAGTCGGCCAAGGTCGTCGACCAGCGGCTCCAGCAGGCCAAGCGGGCCTCGATCCTCCTGAAGCACGTCAGCGACCCGACGCGTCTCCAGGTGATCCTGATCCTGTCGGAGGGGGAGCGCCACGTCGGCGCCCTCTGCGAGCAGCTCAGCCAGAGCCAGCCGGCCGTCAGCCATCACCTGGCGCTGCTGCGCCACGGCAACATCATCGCCCCGCGCCGCCAGGGCAAGAACAACTTCTACAGCCTCACCGAGACCGGCTCCGAGCTGGCCCGGGTGGTCAAGAGCCTGATCGCCTCCTGAATCGGCGGCGACCGGGCCATTCCCACCTTCGCGACGCGGGCCGGGCGGCTATCCGCCCGGCCCGTCCGCGTTCACGTCACGGCAGGATCCGCGAGCCCACCACCGTGTTGAGGTTCAGCATGCTCCGCCGGTGCCGGACCGCCGTGTCCAGGTACGCCCTGACGTTCTCGTTGTGGGCGCGCTGGGCCTCCAGGTAGGTCACGACGTTCGCCTCGCTGTTCTGGAACAGGGTGAAGCGGTCGTTCTTCGACTGCTCCGACGCGGGGATGATCTCCGTGCGGATCCGCCGCACGATGTCGCGGGTGACGGCGTATTCGCGCGCCGCCTGCACGACCTCGGTCTGCACCCGACGCTCGATGTTCGCCAGGTCGATCCGCGACTGCTGGATGTTGATCCGGGCCCGCTCGATGTTGCCCTGGTTCCGGTTGTACAGCGGCATCGGGACCGTCAGGCCGAGCGCGAAGGAGTGGGCGCTCTTGGCGTTGAAAGGCGTGTTGTCCTGGAACGTGTACGGCTGGTAGAGGACGTAGGCGTCCTGGTATCGGTTCGCCATCGCCAGCCGCAGGCCGGACTCGGCGGCCTTCACCCCCAGCCGGTACGCGACGACGTCCGGGCGGCACTCCAGCGCCATGCGGACCAGCTCCTGCTCGGGAGGCGGCTCCGGGCCGCGGTCCTCGATCGTGCCGTTGAATTCGATCGCCTCGGCCTGCTCCGGCGGGATGTTCAAGAGCACCCCGAGGGTCCGCTTGGCGCGCCGGAGGTTCTCCTCGGCGTCGGACTGGCCCACCATGGCGATCTCCTGCTGCGACCTGACCTGGCTGACGTCGGCCCGCGAGGTGATGTCGCGCTCGTACAGGAGCTGGGTCGCCCGCGTCAGCCGGTCGAAGCCCTCGACGCTCGCGTTGGCGTAGCGGGCGATCTGCCGTGCCGCCAGGACGTCCACGTACGCCGTGTAGACGTTCTGCATCTCCAGCCGCACCGCGTCCTGGTACTGAGCTTCCACCACCCGGAGCGCCTGCGAGGCGTAGGCCGTCCTCGCCTGCCGCTTGCGCGAGAAGTCGACGGGGTGGGAGATGTTCACGTCATACTGGACCGGACCGCCGGGACGCCGCTCGGAGTAGTTCCCATAGGGGATGAGCTGCGCGTCGGCGAAGAAGATCGGGTTCGCCCGAAGGCTCGCCGTGAGGACGTCGGCGCGGGCCTGGGGGATTTCCAGCGACTTCGACCTCAGCTCGAGGTTCTCCTGGATCATCCGGTCGAGCGCGTCGTCGAGGGTCATGCCGCCCGGCGTGGGCTCGGCCTCGTCGGTCTCCGGCAAGGAGAGCGATCCGTAGAGCCTCGCGGGGGGGACAGGGAGTGGTTCGGGGGCGCCCAGGGCCCGCGTCCGGAGGGTCGGGGCCTCGTCGGGGGTGCTGATCGAGGCGGGGACGCGGGGGACGCCCGTGCCGCCGCCGGCCCCCATCAATGGCTGGTCCTGTCCCGGCTGGATGCCGAACGGCCCCGCGTCCGTCCCCGGAGCCGGGCCCAGATTCGACTCCAACGAACCGGGCGCCGAGCCGCCGAGCGACCTCGGCAACGCCGGCTCCGGCGCGTCCGACATGGTCTGCCCGGACGCCGGTCGCCCCGTCGCCGCGGCCGCTAGCAACGCCGCCGCGACGACGAACCGCCAACCCCTCCTCACGCCGCTTTCGATCTTCACCGGTCCCTCCTTGAACTCTAGCGGTACGCGAGTCGTCCCGGGATGCCCGCGCACCCAGGAGCCTTCGAGCATCCTGCTCCGCCACGATTATCGACCGGCCGGCGAATACCCATTGAACCGATATCCCCCAAATCGCCAAGATTACCGGAATCTTAGGTTGATCCGTCGCCCCGCCATGGGACGCGAGGGAAGGCTTTCCGCGGCGCTCGCGGGGCGGACACTATCACCCGGCGATCCCGGCGGTTACGTTAGGCGGGAACCGGCCTCGGCCGGCGTTCGCGAAGGGGAAGGGGCGGGGGAGGGCCGACGATGAGCCGAGCCGGGCGAGGGTCGTGGACGGGGCGCGACGGGATCGGTCGTCGCGCGTTCTTGCGGGCCGGGGGGATCGGGCTCGGGGCCCTGGGGCTCGGGGGCTCGGGGGCGCTGGCGTCGGCCCCTTCGGCGGCGGGCGCGCGCGCCCCCCCCCACCTCCCCC
>NZ_JBBCIR010000038.1:0-6050 GCF_037189885.1 Paludisphaera sp. | reverse complement strand
GCGATCGTCGGTCGCGCGCCCCCCTCATGCGCCCCTTCGGGGCACCTTCTCCCACCGGGGGGAGAAGGGAAGATATGGCTCGCCCGCGGCCGTGCCGGCCCTTATGCCGTCGGGTAGCGGAAGTGCCAGCCCTCGACGGCCCGCAGGGCGCCGAGGTCCTCGGCGGTGAAGCCGTAGCGCGAGTACCAGGGGCGGGCCTCGGCGCGGACGAGTTCGTCGACCTGGGAGAGCCTCTGGCGCGCGACGCCGGCCAGGAACCGCTGGCGGGATTCGGCGTCGTCCTGGTCGAAGTACTCCTTCCAGAACGCGCGGCCCCCCAGCACGCCGGAGGCCCCCGCGGCCAGCGCCATCTCGACCTGCGCCAGGTAGTCGTCGAAGTCCACGCCGGCGGAGAGGAGCACCCAGGGGCGCTCGGAGACGGCGTCGAGCGCCATCAGATTGTCCAGCAGCTGCTGGTCGCTCTCGCGGCCGAGCGTGCCGGGGAACTCGGCCTTGTAGATGTCGCAGTAGCGGCTCAGGACGCGGGCGCTCTCGATCACCGTCTCGGCCTTGCGGGCGAGGAACGATTCATCCTTCTTCGTCTCGCCGGCGAACGGGAAGGCGACGGCCTCCAGCAGCAGGAGGATGTCGTGCTTGCGGCACTCGTCGTGGACCTTCTCCGCCATCGCGAGGTTGGCGTCGGCGGATTCCGGCTCGGTCGGCTCGAACTGGGCCAGGAACTTGACGGCGTCGGCCCCCATGCGCTTGGCCTTCTCGACGCTCCAGCCGGGCTCGATCGTCGCCATCGGCGCGCCCTTGGCGCTCATCTCGTACTTCGTGCGCTCCAGCCGCAGCAACAGGCCCACCCGCGGCGGGACCGCCCCGGAGACCACCGCCGACCACGCGCCGTAGTAGGGATCGATCAGCACCCCCGAGGCCGCCGTCGCGAGCCCCCGCATCAGGTCGAGCTTCGCCTCGACGACGTCCTCGTAGGTCGCCGCGCGATCCACGCCGGCGCGGCGGAAGGCCTTGCCGGCCATGTCGATGACGGAGTTGTTCTGGTCCAGGGCCAGCATGGTGAGCGTCCCCTGGGGGTTGCTGATCCGCTGCAACCCCCGGAGCTTGCCCGGCGTCAGCCCCTTCGACGCCAGCATGAACGCCCCTTGCCGCTTCGATCCGTCCCCGAACGTCATGGCCCGCCTTCTTCCCGGTTCGTCGTGCGTCTCCCGATCGCGCCGCGCGACGCGATCGCCCTGACCGCCATTCTAACCGATCGACCCCTCGGCCGGGGACGCCGCGGCCCGCCTGGAGTCTGCGGATATAAGATGGATCGATCGAAGGCGCATCGTGACCGCCGGAGTTCTCGCGATGAAGACCATGACGCGGATCGGGCTGCCGGCGGCCATCCTCCTGATCCTGGGGGCCCTCGCCGCCGAGACGTTCGCGAAGCGGGAGGTGGGCCTGGGAATCTCGGCGCACGCGCGGGCGGCGCGGGCGCTCAACGCCGGCAAGCCGGTGGACCGGGCGCGGGCGGTCGCCACGGCCCGGGAGCATGCCGACGCCTCAAGGGCCGCCTCGATGCTCGGCCTGGCGGCGGCCGTGCTGGGCGTCGCCTCCTGGTTGTTCTCGCTCCGGCGAGGTGAGGCCGGCCCCCACTGGATGCCCGCGACGCTGCTCGCGTCCTACATCCTCTGGCTCTTCATGCTGGTCTGACCGCCGAGACTCCGCCCCGGCCGTCACTTCGCGGGGACTTCCTTCAGGATGAACCGCGACAGCTCGAAGCCCCCGGGGCCGACCCGCGTGGTCCCCGAGAACGGCGAGGCGAACATCAGGATCAGGTACAGGTTGAGCGCGATGAGCGTGGAGAGCATCGCCGTCATCGCCACCTGGAGGCCGAAGCGATCGATCTTGAAGAAGTAGGTGAAGACCACGGTGATCGTCCCGCCGACGATCAGGACGACCCACACCAGGGCGGGGAGGCCGGATTCCACGGCGAGGAGCAGGCGCGTGCGCCGGCCGTTCCAGAACTGGGTCGCCGCCTGCGCCGCGGCGGCGAAGAGCTGCGACTCGCGGTCGTCGCGGGGCTCGAAGGCGTAGGTCTCGCGCACCAGGTCGACCGCGAGCCGGCGGGCCTCCGGCGACGGCCCGCCGGCGGCCATCTTCGGCCACTCGTCCTCGATCACCGCGCGGACGTACGCGTCGGCGAGCTCGCGGATCCGCCGAGGGCCGTCGCCGGGGAGTTGCGAGGCGATGAGGAGGATGTCCGACAGGGCGTTCGACTCCTCCTCGACCGCCAGGCGGGCGTCGTAGAACTTGGCCATGGCGTCGACCACGACCAGGCCCAGGATCACCGCGTAGAGCGTCCCGGCCACCGCGAACAGGTAGCTGGCGACGTCCTTGACCCCCTCCAGGTCCTCGCGATGCAGGCGTCTCCGCGCCAGGATCAGCCCCCCGATCGACGCGCTGACGCACGCCAGGACGAGGAGCAACCCGATCGGATGCGAATCGATCGCCATGACGCGCGAGCCTCCCTGGCGCGCGGGAATCCGCGATCGCCCCGATTCAGAGTATCCGCGTCGGCTCGCGGCGCACACGGCCCGCCCGGAGACGGACGGCTTGACGCGACCGCCCCCGGCAGGGTCCCCTGGGACGGTCCCGCCCTCGACTGCCGCGATGCCGGGAGGACCGACGCCGAGATCGACGGGAATATGGACGAACGACGCATGACGACGCGACTGATCCCGGGCCTCGCCCTGGCCGCCCTGCTGGGCTGCTCCCCCGCGCCCGACGCCCCCCCCGACGCGGAGCCCACCCCGACCGAGCTGGTGGGCGAGATCGTGCGGACCTGCCACGAGATGGGCCGGCCGATCCCCAGGACGCCGAGGGACGCCGAGAAGATCCCCGGCGCCTCCCCCCGGGCGATCGAGGCGCTCAGGTCCGGCGCGGTGGTCATCCACTGGGGGCTCGACCTCGACGAGCACGGCGGCACCACGGTCGTCGGCTTCGAGAAGGACGCGCCGGAGCGTGGGGGCCGGGTCATCCTGGCCGACGGCACGGTCGCCGACCTGGACGCCGGCCAGATCCGCGAGCTCCCCCGCCCGCCGGGCGACCCGCCGAGGCCGGGGGGGCCGGGCGCGGGACGCGGGGCGGGGGGGCGCTGAGCCGGGGCGGGAATCGGTCCGGCGGGGCCTGGACGCTCATTGCAAGCCGGCCCGGTCGGACCTATGATGGAGCCTTGCCCCGGTCGCATCCGCAAGCCCCTCGCGGGCGGCACGGAGCCGGGGCCGCGCGGTCGGCCGGATGGATCCACGCCGGGCGCGACGATCCGCCCCCCGGGCCCGCTCATCGGGGCCGCCGTCCGGGGCGAGATGGACGAACTCCATCGTCGAGATCGAATCCCCTTCCCTATCCAGTGAATCGCGGACCAGCGTCGGCTTCCGCCCCCCGAACGAGGGATCGCCGAGACGTCCGCGCATCGGAGTGCCGTGACCATGGCGTCCGCGATCAGCGAGTACCTCGGGAGCGAGGCCGACAGCCTCCTCGGCTACACCTGCAAGGCGATCCCCAAGGAATCGCTCCACCTGCCGGGCCCCGACTTCGTCGACCGCATCTTCGTCCCCAGCGACCGCAACCTGCGCGTGCTGGGCAACCTCTCCTGGCTGTTCAACGCCGGCCGCCTCGCCGGGACCGGCTACCTCTCGATCCTGCCGGTCGACCAGGGCATCGAGCACTCCGGCGGCGCCAGCTTCGCCAAGAACCCGGCGTACTTCGACCCCGAGAACATCGTCAAGCTCGCCATCGACGGCGGCTGCAACGCCGTCGCCAGCACGTTCGGCGTCCTCGGGATGGTGGCGCGCAAGTACGCCCACAAGATCCCGTTCATGGTCAAGATCAACCACAACGAGCTCCTGACCTACCCCAACAAGGCCGACCAGATCCTCTTCGGCAAGGTCGAGGAGGCCTACGACATGGGCTGCGCCGCCATCGGCGCGACCATCTACTTCGGCTCCGAGAACTCCGGCCGCCAGATCGTCGAGATCGCCGAGGCGTTCCACCGCGCCCACGAGCTGGGGATGGCCACCGTCCTGTGGTGCTACCTCCGCAACAACGCCTTCAAGACCGACAAGGACTACCACGTCGCCGCCGACCTCACCGGCCAGGCCAACCACCTGGGCGTCACCATCGAGGCCGACATCATCAAGCAGAAGCTCCCGGAGAACAACGGCGGCTTCAAGGCCCTGAACATGGGCGGCTCCAGCTACGGCAAGCTCGACGAGCGGATGTACACGGAGCTCTCCTCCGACAACCCGATCGACCTCTGCCGCTACCAGGTGGCCAACTGCTACATGGGCCGCGCGGGGCTCATCAACTCCGGCGGCGCCAGCGGCAAGAACGACTTCGCCGAGGCGGTGCGCACGGCCGTGATCAACAAGCGCGCCGGCGGCATGGGCCTGATCTCCGGCCGCAAGGCGTTCCAGCGCCCGATCGCCGAGGGGGTCAAGCTCCTCCACGCGATCCAGGACGTCTACCTCGACGAGTCGGTCACCGTCGCCTGACGGCCCGAAATAAGTCAAGCGGCCCCGGGCCGACGCCGATAACAATGGTGTCGGCTGGGACGCCGACCCGGTCAAGGACGACCGAGCGACGAGGCTCTCATCGGCGGTCGGCCCAAGGAAGGGCGCGACCCGAAGGCCGACGGGCCAGGGACGGCCCCGCCCCGCGATATCCGACGGTTCATCCCGGACGCCCCGACGGCCCCCCAGCCGCCCGGGGCGTCCGGCGTTTAGAAGCGCCGTCTTCCTCCCGCGGCATCGATCTCCGCGGCCCGCCGACGATCGTGGCCGTGATTTCTCGGGAGCCAGAAAGGTCTTCCCCCCTGGAGGGGGAAGACAGACCGCGAAGCGGTCAGATGAGGGGGGGCTTGCCCGCGGAGTTTCGGATTTCGCGATCCATCGGGCGGGCCGACGGCCTCGGAAGGCCCCCCCCGAACTCCCGAGGTCGTCTCATTCGTCCCCCCCTCATCCGGCCCTTCGGGCCACCTTCCCCCGCCAGGGGGGAAGGACGTTATGAGGGTCGGTGATCCGGGATCAATCCGCAATTCTCATCCAGGTGGAAGGCGATCGTCCTGGGCATGGAGTCGCCTCAACTTCTCCGCCACGGGCGACGGACCGGCCGTCTCCCGGAGTTCGGCCACGAACCGCTCGTCGGCATCGATGTCGGCATCGATGGCCTCGCGATGGGAATGGTAGTACGCCAGCGCGGAATAGACCGCGGGGAGAGTCAGCGTCGGGTACGTCGCGACAATCTCCTCGGGCGACATGCCCATCCGCTCATGCCAGACGGCGATATGCTGCACCTTGATCCGATGGCCGGCGACGTGCGGCTTCCCGCCGCAGTAGCCGGGCCGGATGGCGATGTACTCGCCGATGACCGGGATCGTCGGCATGTCCATGATCCTGCCTCCAGGCGTCCGGGCCGATCAGGGGAGGATTCCCCCACGTCCATCCTACCGGGTCTCGGCCCATCCTCCACCCCCGGCTCACCGCGCCCCCACGCCGATCAGGGCGCGGGAGCCGTCGCCGAGGGGGCGTTCGTAGAAGAAGAGTTGGTTCTCCGGCGCGTCGACGCGGGTGGAGAAGGGGGGGGCGTCGCCGTCCTTGAAGGTGCAGCGCAGGAGGACGCGGCCGGCGTCCTCGCCCTCGAAGGTGGTGTCGGCGGATCGGCCGTCGCCGAGGTCGCACGTCAGGGTCTCGCCGGGGCGCAGCGGCTCGCTCCGCGTGGCGATCAGCTCCAGGCCGTCATCCGGCGCGATCGAGCGGAGTTGGCCCCGCACCGGCGCGAGCCGAGGGTCGATCCCGGATCCCCCGGGCGTCGCCCGGATCGCGAACACCGTGACCGTCACCGGCGGGCCAGGCTCGACGGGCGGCGAAGGGGGATCGGCGTGGTTGGCGCAGCCGGCGAGGAGCAGGAGAAGGCAAGCGATTCCGCCTAGCTGGCGGGCGCCATCGTCCCCTCTCCCCCCGGGAGAGGGTGGCCCGTAGGGCCGGGGGAGGGCCCAGGGGGGTGGGGGT
>NZ_JBBCIR010000037.1:0-99194 GCF_037189885.1 Paludisphaera sp. | reverse complement strand
ATCGAGCGCCCGCCCCGGAGCGATCCGGGGCGGGCGCCGCCGCATCCGGGCCCGCCCGGCTCGACCGAGTCCGTGGAACGACGCCATGACGACGACCGCCCCCCCACGCCACGCCCCCGCCCGGCCCCCCGTCGGTCCCCGCCCCGCGCGCCTGGCCCTCGCCATGGCGCTCGCGGCCGTGGTCGCCGGCTGCGGCACCGTGAAGACGACCAACACCGCCCGTACCGGCACCGAGCAGCTCCTGCTCACCGACGCCTGGGACCAGGCCCTCTCCCGGATCGACTTCCGCCCCCTCACCGGCGTCCCCTGCCACCTGGAGACGCAGCACATCACGGCCGTCGACCAGGGCTACGTGGTCTCCAGCCTGAAGCAGGCGATGCTCCAGCAGGGGGTGCTGCTGCGGGCCAAGCCCGAGCAGGCGCAGTGGATCGTCGAGGCCCGCGTCGGCGCCTACGGGACCGACCAGTACGACCTGCTCATCGGCGTCCCCCAGACGACCGTCCCCATGGTCATCCCCGGCATGCCCGCGGGGACGATCCCGGAGATGTCGCTGGCGAAGCGGACCGACCAGCACGGGGTGGTGAAGATGGCCCTGTTCGCCTACGACCGCGCCAGCGGCCAGCTCGTCTGGACCTCCGGCACGTCGCAGTCGAAGTCCAACGCCAAGGACGTCTACGTCATGGGGGGCGGCCCGATCCAGAGCGGGTCGATCCGCAAGAGCACCGAGTTCAGCGGCATGAAGATCCCCGTCCCCCACGACCTCACCGGCGGCCTCATCGGCCAGCCGGCCCCCGACTTCGAAGGCGCCGCCCCCGGCGAGGCCGTCCCGCTCCCCCTCCCCCCCTCCGCCACCACCGCCGACATCGACGCCTTCGCCCCCTGACCCGCGAGGTCGAGGCGTCGCGGGGCGCTGGACATCGGCGGGGGGGATGCCGCATAGTAGGGCTCTCGCCCGCCCCGACGGCCCGGCGCCCGACGACCTGGAGCACGCATACGATGGCGACGTCCGCCCCCGTGGACATTCGGAACTGGATCCGGGACATCCCGGACTTCCCCAAGCCCGGCGTCCTGTTCAAGGACATCACCCCCCTGCTGGGCGACCCCGCGGCGTTCACCGCCTGCATCGACCAGCTCGAGGCCGAGTACCGGGGCAAGGGGATCGAGGTCATCGCCGCCGCCGAGGCCCGGGGGTTCATCTTCGGCGCCCCGCTGGCCCTGCGGCTCGGCGCGGGGTTCGTCCCGATCCGCAAGCCCGGCAAGCTGCCGTACGCGACGATCGCCCAGGAGTACGCCCTGGAGTACGGCAACGACCGCCTGGAGGTCCACTCGGACGCCCTCGCCCCCGGCAAGAAGGTGCTGCTGGTGGACGACGTTCTGGCCACCGGCGGCACCATGGCCGCCTGCCGGGACCTGGTGAAGTCCACCGGCGCCGAGCTGGTCGCCTGCGCCTTCGTCATCGAGCTTTCCTTCCTAGGCGGCCGCGAGAAGCTCGGGACCTGCTCCGACGTCTTCAGCCTCGTCACCTACTGACCGACGACCGGGCAAGCGCAATCCCTTCTCCCCCCGTGGGAGAAGGTGCCCCGACGGGGCGGATGAGGGGGCGCGCGGCCGGGAGCCTGGGCATTCCCCCTCAACCGGCCTTCGGCCTCCTTCTCCCACGAGGGGAGAAGGGATGCGCGTCGTCGCCGATCCCGAATGTGTTCAACAGTACAGAATCTCGGGGGGGGGGGGGAATCGCCGTGAACGACCGCTGGATCGCCGACCGGATGTCGCGCATCGACGCATCCGGGATCCGCAAGGCCTTCGAGATGGCCGGGGCGATGAAGAATCCCGTCGACCTGTCGATCGGGATGCCCTACTTCGACGTCGACGACGCCATCAAGGACGCCGCCTGCGAGGCGATCCGCTCGGGCCGCAACCAGTACTCCGTGACGATGGGCCTCCCCGAGCTGCGCGAGACGATCCGCGGCTCCATCGCCCATTACGGCCACGCCGACCGCGAGGTGATCGTCACCTCCGGGACCGCCGGGGCGCTGATGCTGGCCATCGCCGCGACGGTGAACCCGGGCGAGGAGGTCATCGTCTTCGACCCGTACTTCGTCATGTACCAGCACCAGACGACCCTCGCCGGGGGGACGACGGTGGTGGTCGACACCTACCCCGACTTCCGCCTCGACATGGCCAGGGTCGCCGCCGCGATCACGCCGCGGACCAAGGCGATCGTCGTCAACAGCCCCAACAACCCCACCGGGGTCGTCGCCTCGGCGGAGGAGTTGAAGGGGCTGGCGACGCTCTGCAAGGAGCGCGGGATCCTGCTGATCAGCGACGAGGTGTACGGCTCGCTCGTCCACGACGCGGCCTTCCACTCGCCGGCCGAGTGGAACGAGGACGTGCTGGTCGTCGACGGCTACAGCAAGGCGTTCGGCATGACCGGCTGGCGGCTGGGCTTCGCGCACGGGCCGAGCTGGATCATCCAGGAGATGGCCAAGCTCCAGCAGTTCACCTTCGTCTGCGCCCCCACGCCGTTGCAGCAAGGCGTCGCCCGCGCGATCGCCGGGGGGACGCTCGACTTCGCCGACCAGGTGGCCGCCTACCGCCGCAAGCGCGACATGGTGATCGAGGCCCTGGACGGCCTGTACGAGCTGGCCCGCCCCGACGGCGCGTTCTACGCCTTCCCGAAGGCCCCCTGGGGCACCGCCTCCGAGTTCTGCGCCGAGGCCATCCGCCGCGAGCTCCTCGTCATCCCCGGCAACGTCTTCAGCCGCCGAGACACCCACTTCCGCATCTCCTACGCCGCCTCCGACGACACCCTCCGCCGCGGCCTGGACATCCTCCGCGGCCTGGCGAAGGGGAAGTGACGACGGGGCAGCCGCCCGCATAACGCCGGCTCGGGATCGATCGGGATGCGGTCGCAAAGACGTCGATGTTGGGACGGGGTCGATGCTAAGGAATTCATAGAATTCGGGCGAGTGTCGGAGGTCGGATCGCCATGCTATTGCCTATTGATGTCGAACGCGAGGACGACAGCCGCTGGCTGGCCGAAGTCGCCGATTTGCCGGGCGTCCTGGCCAACGGCACCACGGCGACCGAGGCCGTCGCGAACGTCCGGGCGCTGGCGTTACGGGTGCTGGCCGACCGCGTAAAGCACGGGGAAACCGTTCCCGAGGGATTCTAAGGGTACCCATCGCGGGCCCCTCCTGGCCCCTCGCGCCCTGTCGACCGCGACGCCGGGGGGTTAGGATGGGACCGTCGCGGACGAACCTCGCGGCGCATCCTCAACGGCGAGACGGGCGGACTGATGAGACGAGAGACGATCCGGGGTCGGGCCGCGCTGGCGGCGGTGGTGGTGTTGTCGCTGCTGGTCGCGCCGACAATGGCGCTGGGCCAGGGGGGCTGGTTCGAGAAACACGTCGTCTCGGCGCAGGAGGCGAACGCCGCGGACGTCGGCCGCGACGTAATGCGAGCCGGCGGCAACGCGATCGACGCGACGATCGCCACGGCGTTCGCGATGGCCGTGACGCTGCCGGAGGCCGGCAACATCGGCGGCGGCGGCTTCATCGTTGCGTACCTGCCGGACACGAAGGAGGTCGTCACGGTCGACTTCCGCGAGGCCGCGCCG
Source organism: Paludisphaera sp. (assembly GCF_037189885.1). NCBI lineage: Bacteria > Pseudomonadati > Planctomycetota > Planctomycetia > Isosphaerales > Isosphaeraceae > Paludisphaera > Paludisphaera sp. The sequence goes on along the minus strand of NZ_JBBCIR010000037.1, from coordinate 95,575 downwards.
GCCTCCGCCACGCCCCGCATGTACCTGGACGACACCGGCAAGCTCCTCCCCCGCCACCGCGCCGGCGCCTGGTCCGGCGGCGTCCCCGGGACCGTTCGCGGGCTCGGACTGGCGCACGCGAAGTGGGGGACGCTCCCCTGGCGCGACCTCGTCGCCCCGTCCGTGAAGCTCGCCCGCGAGGGGTTCGAGATCTCCGACGAGCTGGCCGCCGCGCTCAACGCCCAGCTCCGCCCCCGCGAGGGGGGTCCCGCGGCCGTGCCCGACTTCGGCAACCGCATGGCCGACTTCCCCGAGTCCGTCGCCGCGTTCGGCAAGCCCGGCGGCGCCCCGTGGAAGGGGGGCGAGCGGCTCATCCAGTCCGACCTCGCCGACACGCTCGAACGGATCGCCGCCGGCGGCCCCGACGAGTTCTATACCGGCAAGACCTCCGACATCATCGCCGCCTACATGCTCGAAAACGGCGGCCAGATCACCAAGAAGGACCTGGCCGACTACCGCGCCAAGGAACGGCCCGCCGTCCACTCGACGTTCCGCGGCCACGACATCTACGGCATCGGCCCGCCGTCGTCGGGGGGCATCGTCCTCTGCCAAATGCTCAACATCCTGGAGCGCTACGACCTCAAGGCCGACGGCCCCGCGTCCCCCCGCACGTTGCACCGCGTGACCGAGGCCATGCGTCGGGCCTACTTCACCCGGGCGACGAAGATCGGCGATCCCGATTACGTCGACGTGCCGGTCGCCGAGCTGGCCTCGCGCGCCGCGGCCGACGCGCTGGCGGAGGGCATCGACGACGCCCGCGCCACGCCGAGCGCGGACCTCGCGCCGTTCCCGATCATCGCCAGCGAGCCCGACCACACGACGCACTTCTCGGTGATGGACTCGAACGGCGGCGCGGTGGCGATGACGTACACGCTGGAGGACAGCTACGGCTCCAAGGCCGTGGTGAAGGGCGCCGGGTTCATCCTCAACAACGAGATGGGCGACTTCAACGTCCGCCCCGGCCGCACCGACGACGCCGGCTCGATCGGGACCTATCCGAACCAGGTGGCCCCGGGCAAGCGGATGCTCTCCTCGCAGTGCCCGATGCTGGCGCTGAAGGACGGCAAGGTGCGCCTCGTCGCCGGCTCCCCCGGCGGCCGGACGATCCCCAACACGACGCTCTGGGTGGTCCTCAACGTCCTGGAGTTCGGCCTCGACCCCCAGGCCGCCGTCGACGCGCCCCGGACCCATCACCAGTGGTTCCCGGACGTCCTCTCGCTGGAAGGCAAGTCCTGGCCCGAGGAGACCGTCAAGGCGCTCACCGACATGGGCCATCGCGTCCGGACAGTCTCCCGCCAGGGCAACGCCAACTCCATCGTCGTCGACCCCGACACCGGCCGCCTCTACGGCGCCCCGGACACCCGCCGCGCCACCGTGAAGGCGTCGGGGGACTGACCGACGACGCAACGAGGAAGGCGACGACAAGCCTCCCTTCTCCCCTCGTGGGAGAAGGTGGCCTAAGGCCGGATGTGGGGGGCGACCGGCGGCGCGATCCCGGATGACCCCCCGGCGCGGTGTGATGAGGGGGACGACAAGCGCGAGGGCCGTTGGAGTCCTCGAAAGCCCATTTGACCGGCCGGGGATCCCGACGGCCGTCTCGCCTGGCTTCCCCCTCATCCGGCCCTCCGGGCCACCTTCTCCCACGAGGGGAGAAGGGAGGGAACCAGACATCCGCGCACCTCGATATCAATCACACCAAGGACCGTTTCCCCCGGCTCACTGCGTCGCCGAGACCGATCCCATCGGGCTGCCGCGGATGGTCATGTCCTCGGGCAGCGGGCGGGCGGCGACGCTGTAGCCGCGGGCGGTCAGCTCGTCGCGGAGGACGCGGTACAGGGGGAAGCTGTCCGGGTAGACCCACATCGTCACGACGGCCCGGCCGGGGTTCAGGCGGTTGATGGCGCGGGCGTATTCGGAGATCGGGTTGCGGGTCGTTTCGTAAGTCTCGCCGCGGGCTTCCGACGTCGGGACGACCTCCCAGCCGCGGAGGTCGAACCGGATGCTGTGGCGCTCCAACAGCTCCTCGATCCCCGTCGGCGCCCGGCCCAGGACGTAGGCCAGCGAGTACGAGCCGACGGGCCCAACCTGCGACGACAGCACGCCCATCCGGTCGGCCATGCGGAGCTTCACCTGGGCGTCGGCCTTGGCCAGCTCCAGCAGGCGTTCCAGGTCGACGTAGCCGATGCGGCTCCGGCGCAGCTCGAAGTGGTACTCGTCCGCGTTGACGGGGCGGGCGACCGGGCTCTTGTTCAGCAGCGGCGTCGGCTTCGGGAGCGGCAGGGCCCGCAGGTCGGCCACCTCCTTCGCGAGCTTGTCGTTCTCGGCCTTGAGGAAGCCCCCCTTGGCGGACGCCTGCGCGATCCGCACGCTCGGGTTCTGGACCCGGAACGCCAGCCGCTTCCCCTTCGCCGCCTCCAGCGCCGCCTGGGTCGATGTCGCCGCCAGGGCGCGCCGGGCGTCCTCGACGCGGGCCTCGGCGCGGGCGCGGTCGCGGGCGGCGGCGTCGCGCTCGGCCTCGGCCCTCGCCACGGCCTCGCGGTCCAGCGTCGGGGCCGGCGGGGGCTCGGGTTCCGGCTCCGGTTCGGGAGCCGGCGCGGGCTCGACCTTCGCGACCGGCGGCGTCTCGGGCGGGGCCTCGACGGCCGCCGGAGGGGCGGGCTCGGGCGCGCGGGGGCGGTTCACCAGGAGGTTGAGGGCGACGACGGCGGCGAGCACCGCGGGGATCGCCAGGGCCTGGCGGGCGTTGTCGGTCATCACCAGATCCCCCCTTCGTCGAGCAGCCTGGGGTTCTGGGCCCCGGCCACCTGGAGCGACATGGGCCAGTCGAGCCCGGAGAACAGCAACTGCCGGCGGGCCTCCCAGAAGTTCGCCGCGCCGTCCTCTTGAACCACGAACTTCACGCGAGGCCGCGGCCGGAGCGCCGGGTCGAGCGTCGCCCGGCGGCGGGCCTCGGCCTCCAGGTTGCGGACCAGTAGCTCCTCGTCGCGGCGGTGCTTGAGCGCGTGCGTCGTGATCCGCCGGCTCCCCGGCTGGATCGTCACGCCGTCCCGGCCGCAGGCGACGACGATCTCGAACGGCACGCTGACGTTCTTCGGCCGCTCGCCGTCCGGGTCCGGGATCAGCGGCCCCATCCCCGCCTCGCCGCCATCCGACGCCGACCCGCCCGAGCCGCCCCCCCCCTTCGCCGGTTCGGCGGCCCCACCGAGCATCAGGCCGGGGCCGGGCTGCCCTCCCCCCGACGCCCCCATCCCCAGCGCGAGCCGCGCGAGCCCCCCCGCCACGCCGGGCGCGATGGCCGGCGGCTTCATCCCCGATCCCAACGCGCCCTCCGGCGGCTTCATGCCCGATCCCAACAACCCCGGCGGCGGCGTCATCTCCGACCCCGAAGCACCCGCCGGCGGCGACATGCCCGATCCCGAAGCACCGACCGACGGCTTCATGCCGGATCCCGACGCCTCCAGCGCGTCGCCGATGGCGTCGCCGAGCGACAGCTCGCGCGGGGGTTCCCCGGCGGCTTCGGACGACGGGCCGGTCGATGGCGTTTCCGCCGCCCCGGCGTTCGCCAGCCGCCCGCCGCGATAGCCGCGGACGACGCTCGGCGAGACCCCCGGCGGGGCCGAGTCGCCCCACATCAGGCCGCCGCCGGGCTCGGCGGCGTCGCGCGAGGCCGTCGCGTTGCGCCCGGCACCCGGCCGGTCGAGGCCGGTCCCCTCGCCGCGTCGGGCGAAGTCGGGCCGGCCGGCGTCGCGGGCCGGCGGCTTGATGCCGCCGCCCGGCCGCCCGCCGCGGTTCACGTCGGGCCTGGACGACGGCTCCCCGCCCGCCATCGCCCCGCGCGTCCCCGGCTCGTCCGCGCCCGGCTCGACCGATTCGGCGTCGTCGAGCCCTTCAAGCGCCCCGCCGCGCCCCGCGCCGGAGCGTCGCGACGGCCAGACGAACGCGTCGGGGCCGTCGCCGGCGCCGTCGCCACCGGGGCCGGCGCCCTCCCCCGCCCCTCGGCCGCGAGCCAGGTCGAAGGCCCCGGAGTCCAGGCGCGGCCGGGAGCCTGTCCCGGTCCCGCCGCCCCCGGCCCCCGGCCAGGCGAGCCCGCCGCCGGCCAGCGAGCCCGCCCCTCCCCCCGCGCCGCGGCCGTCCGGCCCGCCGCCGGCCAGGCCGGACGGGGGGGCGTCCAGCGTCGGCGTCCCGTCCCACGCGGCGAGGTTGTCGTAGTCCGGGACGTGGACCTCCATGTCGGCGTCGACCAGCTCGTAGCCGAAGGCGATCCCCAGCGGCTCCAGCCGGGCGCGGAGTTCGTAGTACGATCGGACGCCGTCGGGGCGGACGAGGAAGACGAAGTAGGGCGTGACCGGCGAGCCGTCGGGCGAACCCGAATTCTGGACCTTCAGCAGCTCGCGGGCGATCGCCACCACGACGGGGCTCGACCGCGGGTTCGCCAGGCCGGACAGCTCCAGCATCGTGAACGACGGGCCATTCGGGCGCATGGTCACCTGCCCGGCCGTGCATTCGATCACGATCGGCCGCCGCCAGGTGCCGTTCTCGCCCTGGTACGGCAGCACCGCGTAGCTCCCCTCCCCCGGCGCGGCGGCGACGGCCGCCTTCAGGGCGTCTCGCTCGCGCTCCAGCACGTCGCGACGGGCGGCGTGGGCGTCGACCTCGCGAGCCGTCTCGCGGGCCTTGTCGTCCAGCGCGGCGAGTTGCTGCTTCACCAGCATCTCCCGCCTTCGCCACGATTCGGCCCCGGCCGCGGCGACCTTGCTCCCCTGCTCCAGCCCGGCCGCCTCGCGGTCGAGGCGATCGGCCTCGGCCCGCTCGGCGGCGGTCGCCTCGGCGATCCCCGCCAGGACCTTCGGCGTCGGGTCCTCCGCCGGCTCGGGCGGGGGCGACGGCGCGGGCCGGGGCTGCTCGACGACTTGCACGGGCGCCGGCTCGGGCTCGGGCTCGGGCGTCGGGGCCGGCTCGGGGGGAGCCGGCGGGACGACGCTCGCCACCTTCGGGGGCTGCAAGGCCTTGCGGTGGACGGAGATAACCAGGTTGAGCGTCCCGGCGAGGCATGCCGCGACGAGGGCGACCGTCGCGACTTCCGCCCCGATCCAGCGCCTGTCGGTCGCCAACGTCCACCTCCCGATCCGTGCCTGATGTCGCGGCGGGCGGAGTCCCACCGAGGCCTCGCGGCGTAGGCGTTAGATCGGATCGACGGGGCGTGAGGCTTGAATCGGGGAAACGGTCAAGGCCGATCGCCCCGGATTCCGCGACGCCCGAGCGGCTATCCCGAATGGAGATCAGGCACTAAAATCCCCAAGGCAACGCGAATCCTGACAGTGCAAATGGTCTCGAATTGCGGTTTAGCAGGGCCAGGCGCCATGTGCGAGCATCGACTTCCGGCCGCCGTCCTGAGCCGTGCCTCGCTCCGGGGAGCCGAGTACGCTTGGCCCATGGCGGCGGTGGAGGAGGCGATCAAGGCCGCCGCCGCGTGCGGGCTGGCCAACCGCGGCGGCCAGGCCCAGTTCCGCGTCCCGGCCTGGACCTGCGAGTTGTACTGGCTCTCTGTCGACAGCGGCGACCGGCTCCCGGAGGAACCGTGGGAGAGCTATGTCGCCCGCAGCGCCAGCGAAGTGCTCGCGCAGTTCACCGCTCTAAGAGGACGGACGGACTTCACCAAGGAAGCGCTTCAATGGCCGGTATTGGCTCAGCTGCATGCCGAGGGCGTGGACCTGAATCAGTACCTCTGTTTCGTACTGTACTTCGACCCGAAGCCGTCCTGAGAGGGTGGAGTCCGTCACGAGGGCCAGGATGGAGCGCTAGCACTTACCTCACCCGATAACCTCTCGGACGGCCGACGAGCCGCGCAAGATCTGGCGCAGCACGTCGTCGGGGAGTTCGACGGGGTTCCCCTTCATGCTGCTGGCGCGCCTCGCCCCGGCGACCACGGCGTCGAGGGCGGCCGGCGAGTGGTCGATGGCGAGCGGCGGGATCTCCAGGTCGTCGCAGAGCCGCGCGACCCACTGGACGCCGTCCATCGCGGTCGCGGCCGGCTGGCCGGTGACGATCCGGGCGACGGCTCGGTAGCGGACCAGCGCCGGCTCGTCGGCCGATCGGGCCTCCAGCGCGGCGATGTTCGCGGTCATGACGAACGGGAGGAGCCGCGCGCAGATGGCGCCGTGGGGGAGGCCGTAGGTCCCCCCCAGCACCCCCGCGAAGCCGTGGACCGCGCCGAGCCTGGCGTTCGCCAGAGCCAGGCCCCCCAGGAGCGAGGCCGTCGCCATGTCCTCGCGGGCGGCGCGGTCGGAGCCGTCGCGGAAGGCCGCCCGCAGCGACCGCGCCGCGCGGGCGATCCCCTCGCGGCAGAGGCCGTCGACGATCGGGTTGGAGGCGTTGCTCACGAACGGCTCGATGAGCTGCGTCAGCGCGTCCATGCCGGTGTAGGCGGTGACGCGAGGGGGCATGGAGAGCGTCAATTCCGGGTCGATCACCGCGACCCTCGGCAGGAGCGCGGGGCTGCGCAGGCTGACCTTCACGCGCTTATCTGGGACGTCGAGCACGGCGTTGCGCGTCACCTCGGCGCCGGTCCCGGCCGTTGTCGGGACGGCGATGAACGGGAGGGGGTCGGCGACGAGCGGCTTCCCCTCGCCGACCACTTCCAGGTGTTCCAGCAAGCCGCCGGCCTGCGTGGCCATCCCCGCGGCCGCCTTGGCGGCGTCGATCACGCTGCCGCCGCCAACGCCGATCACCAGGTCGCAGCCCTCCGCCCGCGCCAGGCGGACGGCCGACTCCACGGTCGCCACCTTGGGCTCGCCGTCGACGCGGAACGGGACGCTCCGCATGCCGGCGGCGGCCAGGCGTTCCGCCAACTCGTCCCCCCGGCGCCCCTCGCGGCCGAGGACGACCAGCGCCTTCGATCCGAAAGGCCGGGCCAGGTCGGGGACCTGGCCGAAGGTCCCCCATCCGAAGACGACGCGGCCGGCGGTGGCGAACTCGAAGGTCATGGCGCGTCCTGGGGGTGGATCTTGGCGTACTTGGCCGAGGCCCTCGGCGCGGCCTGCATCGCGGCGGCCTTCTCCGCCCAGGCGGCGTAGTGCGGCGTCTGCTTGTGCGCGGCGAACCCCTCGGCGCCGCGGTAGACCTCGTACAGCGAGAACCGCGTCGGGTCGTCCTGCTGCTGGAGGACGTCGAATCGGAGGCAGTCCGGCTCCCGGAGGCTGCCGCGGGAATTCTCGACGCAGGCCGCGCGGAACGCCTCGACGTGCTCCGGCTTGACCTGGATGTTGGCGATGACGACGAACATGACGGGCCCTCGACCGGCGTTGATCCGCCCCCATCGTAGACGCCGCCCCGCCCTCGCTTCAAGCGCGGCCGGCGGACCCCGGCGAGCCTTCGCCAAAATTTTCCGGAAACCTGAAACCACCGCCCCCGCGCCGCGGAGCATACGGATGTTCGATGATCGCGCTCTTTGACATCCCGAATTCGGTACAAGCGACGGGAGGACGCTCCCGTGACGACATGGGACGCATCGTTGGAGGGACCCCGCCGGCCTAATCCCGTCCCCTCTCCCCCCGGGAGAGGGCAGCCGCGCCAGCGGCGGGTGAGGGTCGCCGGAGCGCGGAGTCGCCATCGGGGCGGGATGCCATGAACCGCCGCTAGCTCTACCGTCCGACGACCCTCACCCGGCCCTTCGGGCCACCCTCTCCCGGGGCAGGATTATTCGTGGGTCCTCGGGCCCCGGACGGTCACGGGATTTGCGGATCCATCCCTCCGGCGGGGCGCCCTCCGGCCCGCCGGAGGTGATCCCATGGAACGCCAGACCTGGCTCTACATCCGCGCCCTGGCCGTCGACGTCTGCTCCAAGATCGAGCACCCGGGCGTCCGCTATTCCGACCGCTGGATCCTCCTGGTCTACATGTGGGCCGTGGTCCACGACCGGCCCGTCTACTGGGCCTGCCGGCCGCGCAACTGGCCGGCCGACCCGAGGCCGGTCCGGCTCCCTTCCCAGCCGACGATGAGCCGGCGGCTGCGCTCGCCGGCCTTCCTCTGGGTCCTGGCCCTGATGCTCGAACGCCTCGGCGGCGGCTCGCCGGCGCCGGGCGGCCCCGGCCCGGCGCGACGGGCGTTCCGCCAGGGGCTCCTCAAGGTCGTCGACGGCCTGCCCTTGCGCGTCGGCGGCTTCGGCAAGGATCGCTCGGCGCGCACCGGCCGCGGCGCCGGCGGCTGGTACCGCGGCTACAAGCCGCACGCCCTCTGGGGCTCCGCCCCGGCCCCGCTCGCCTGGTCCGTCCGCCCGGCGAACGAGTCCGAGTCGACCGTGGCCCGCGGCCTGTTGGCCCGCCTGGACGGCTTCGGCTACGTCCTGGGGGACTCGATCTTCGACTGCAACGCGCTGTACGACGCCGCCATGGAGCGCGGCCACCAGCTGATCGCGCCGAAGAAGCGCCGGGGGGCGGGACTGGGCCACCATGACCAGAGCGAGGCGCGGCTGCGCGGCCTGGAGCTGCTCGAGACCCCCTACGGGCGGTCGCTGTACGCCGAGCGCGCGCTGATCGAGCGGCACTTCGGCGACCTGACGAGCCGCCAGGGGGTGTCGATGCTGCCGCACTGAGTGCGGACCCCGAAGCGGGTCGTCGTCTGGATCGGGCCCAAGCTGATCGTGAACGCCGTCATGGGCCTGCTCGGGATCCGGCGAGTTGCGTCGTGAACGAATAATCCTGCGCCGGGAGAGGGGACGCGCGTCCCACGCCCGATCGACTTGACATGGGGCGCGGCACCACTTCAAATTCGACGAACGAAGCCAACGCGATTCGGCTTCAAGTGCTTGAATTAACAGTCTTTGCGTCGATCGCCAATCTGACTCTCCGCGACGAACGAACCCAAACCTCGGCGCGGGGCGGTTCGGTGCAGGGCGCCTCGGGGCTGTGACTCGACCGCGCGGATCGCGAGCCGTCCCAGTCCCCGAAGGGGCAAAGCTCTTCGCACGCTCGATGGGCCGGGCGAAACGCGAAAAACCGCTTCGAAAACGACGAACGAAGCCAACCGCCCAGCACCGCAAGCCACTGACATGCAATGACTTGCGTCAAACCACCAGCCGTCGCCCCGGCGCGAACGAAGCCAACTTCGGCGTCGGGGTTCAGGTGCTCGGGCCGCGGTCCCCGGCGGGGTAGGCACCCCAGCCGAGCTTGGCGCGGAGGGTGTCGTAGAAGCTGTAGCCGGGGAGGCGGACGATGGGGAACGGGGGGTCGCCCCGGCGGATCGTCACGCGGTCCCCCTCCTGGAGCGGGATCTGGATCTGGCCGTCGACGACGAGGACCGTGGCGATCCCCTCGCCGTGCGGGGTCAGTTCATACGTCTTGTGGCCGCCGTCGACCAGCGGGCGCTGGGTCAGCGAGTGGGCGCAGATCGGCGTGACGACGAACATGTGGGCCGAAGGCGGCAGGATCGGCCCGCCGGCCGAGAGGCTGTGCGCCGTCGAGCCGACGGGGGTCGCCACGATCAGGCCGTCGCCGCGGTAGCTCATCACGCTCTCGCCGTCGATCGACAGGCCGATCTCCACCATCCGGAAATAGGGCGAGGCGCGGAGGACCGCGTCGTTCAGGGCGCGGAAGACGCGCGTCGGTCCGCGCGGGGTGGCGACGGTGACCGACATCGTCATCAGCTTCTCGATCGTGTAGCGCCGCACCGTCAGGTCGGGGAGGCGCTCGACGAACGTCTCGACGGTCAGGTCGGCCAGGAAGCCGAGGCGGCCGGCGTTGACGCCGATGATCGGCGTGGGATGGCCGTCCATGCGGCGGACGGTGTGCAGCACCGTCCCGTCGCCGCCGACGACCACCGCCACGTCGGCCGGGCACGCCGTGAGGTCCGAGTCCGGCGAGAGGTCGACGCCGACCAGGTCGACCCCCGGGACGGTCCGCACCACCTCGACCACCCGGTCGACGTAGGCGCGGGCCATCTGTCGGGAGCCGTTCCCGAGGACCACCAGCCGTGGGGGGCCCATGCCGATCACGGCTCGGAGGGGGCCGCGGCGGCGACCGTGGAGCCGTTGGCGCCGGCGTGGGCCCTGCCGTTCGCCGGGGCCGGGCCGAGGTCGGCGACGTCCAGCCCGACGGATCGGGCCAGTTCCAGCGCCGAGGCGACCAGGCCGTCGACGTCGAGGCCCACCTCCGCGAGCTGCTCGTCGCGCTCGGCGTGGAGCACGAAGCGGTCGGGCAGGCCGATCCGGCGGACGTGGTGGGTCGGCAGGCCGGCGTCGTTGGCCGCCTCCAGCACGGCGGAGCCGAAGCCTCCGTTGAGGCACCCCTCCTCCACCGTCAGGACGAACGCCGCCTCCTCGATGGCCTTGCCGATCGTCGCGCGGTCCAGCGGCTTGACGAACCGCGCGTTGACCACCCCCACGTTCAGCCCGTGGCGCTCGCGCAGCACCCCGGCGGCCCGGACGCAGGCGCCCAGCATCGCCCCGCAGGCGATGAACATGCCGTCCGTCTCCCACTCGATCACCTCGGCCTGGCCCAGCTCGATCGGCTGGGGGTCGCGCTCGACCGCCTCCAGGTTGGCGCGGGGGTATCGGATGGAGACCGGCGCGTCGTGGCCCAGGGCGAAATCCAGCATCGGCCCGACGTCTCGGCTGTCGCCCGGCGCCATGACGACCATGTTGGGGAAGATCCGCATGTAGGCCAGGTCGTAGCTGCCGTGGTGCGTGGGCCCGTCGGCCCCGACGAGACCGGCGCGGTCGAGGCAGAAGACCACCGGCAGGTTCTGGAGCGAGACCTCCTGGAAGATCTGGTCGTAGGCGCGCTGGAGGAACGTGCTGTAGATGTCGACCACCGGCCGCGCGCCGGCCTTGGCCATCCCCCCGGCCAGCGCCACGGCGTGGCTCTCGCAGATGCCGACGTCGAAGAACTGCCTCGGGAAGCCCTCGCGGACCTTCTGGAGCTTGTTCCCCTCGCACATCGCCGCCGTCAGCACCGCCACCTTGGGGTCGCGGGCGCAGGCGTCGTACAGCGCGGCGGAGAAGGCGTCGGTGTAGGTCTCCCGCGAGGAGACCTTCAGCGGGACGATCCCCTCCTCGGCCCTGCGGAAGGGGGCCGGCGCGTGGAACCGCACCGGGTCCTTCACGGCCGGCTCGAAGCCGTGCCCCTTGTTGGTCAGGACGTGCAGCAGGACCGGCCCGCGCATCTCCTTGACCCGCTCCAGGTACGACCGCAGCCCCATCAGGTCGTGGCCGTCGATCGGGCCGAGGTAGGTGAAGCCCAGCTCCTCGAACAGCATGCCGTGCTGGAACGTCGCCTTGATGGCGTCCTTGAACTGCTGGAGCCAGCGCTCGGCCGTCTCGCCCACCAGCGGGATCGTCGGCAGGAGCGACTTGAGCCGCTTGTTCCAGTCGTGATACGTCGTGGACATCCGCGCCCGGTCCAGCGCGTTGGCGAAGCCGCCGACGGGGGGGCAGATCGACATCTTGTTGTCGTTGAGGATGACCAGCAGCTTGCTCTCCGAGCCGCCGGCGTGGTTCAGGGCCTCGAAGACGATGCCGGAGGGGAACGCGCCGTCGCCGATCACCGCGACGGAGTGGGCGTCGGCCCGGCCGGACAGCTCGTCGCCCAGCTTCAGGCCCAGGGCCGTGGAGGGGGCGCAGCCGGCGTGGCCGGTCATGAACAGGTCGTAGGGGCTCTCCTCCGGGTTGGGGTAGCCCATCAGGCCCCCCTTGGTCCGGATCGTGTGCAGCTCGGCGGCGCGGCCGGTGATCAGCTTGTGCGGGTAGATCTGGTGGCCGGTGTCCCAGATCAGGCGGTCGCGGGCGAAGTCGAACGTCAGGTGCAGCGCCAGCGCCAGCTCGACGACGCCCAGGTTGCTGGCGAAGTGCGCCGCGCGCCGCCCGACCACGTCGATCAGCGCGGAGCGCATCTCGCCGGCGAGCCGCCCCAACTCCTCGTCGGAAAGCTCCTTGAGGTCCGCCGGCGAGGCGATCCGGGACAGGATGGTATCCGGGCTGAGCATCAATACTCCCTCTCCAAAAGAGCCAGGGCCAGCTCGCGGAGCCGATCGCCGCGACCGCCCAGCGGGGCCAGGGCGGCGACCGCCTCGTCCGCCGACCGCCGGGCCCTGGCCCGGCTCCCCTCCACGCCCAGGAACCGCGGGTACGTCCACTTGCCGTGGCCCGAGTCCTTGCCGACCCGCTTGCCCAGCTTCGCCTCCTCGCCGACCACGTCCAGCAGGTCGTCGACGATCTGGAACGCCAGGCCCACCGCGCGGCCGTAGGCCGCCAGCGCCCGGCGTTCCTCGGCCGGCGCGCCGGCCACCACCGCCCCCATCTCCAGCGGTGCCCGCAGGAGCGCGCCGGTCTTCCGGCGGTGGATCGCCTCGAGCTCGGCCGCGGAGCCGTCCGCCCCCTCGGCCGAGCGTTCCTCGGCCTGGAGGTCGGCCATCTGGCCCCCGACCATCCCCGAGGGGCCGGCCGCCTCGGCCAGCAGCCGGACGCATTCCACGGCCGACTCCGCCGGCTTCACCCCGCCGGCCACCAGCCCGAACGCCAGCGTCAGCAGGCCGTCCCCGGCCAGGATCGCCGTCGCCTCGTCGAAGGCCTTGTGGCAGGTGGGGCGGCCGCGACGCAGGTCGTCGTCGTCCATCGCGGGCAGGTCGTCGTGGATCAGCGAGTAGGCGTGGACCAGCTCCAGCGCGACCGCCGGGGCCATCGCGTCGGACCAGCCCGCGCCGCAGGCCTCGGCCGCCATCAGGCAGAGGACCGGCCGCAGCCGCTTCCCCCCCCCCAGCACGCTGTACCGCATCGCCGACGCCAACCGCTCGGGACACCCCGCGGCCGGCTCGGCGTCCGGCAGGGCCGCCGCCAGCGCGTCTTCCACCCGACGCCGATGCGCGTCGAGATGCTCATCGAGCGAGTGTGCGGACAAGGTTCGTGAACCGCTCGTCATGAAGGTGTGGTGATCTCGCGCGGGCCCCGGCGCGGGCCTTCCTCCATGAAGCCGACCCGCCTCGCGAGCCGGCCCCGGAGGGGCCCATCCTCCCAACTCCCCGCGCCCGGTGCTATTGTGGACATTCACCCCCGCCGTGTCTACATGGCTGCCGAGAAAACTTTGCACCGCAAAGCCGTTTTCCCGGCCCCGGACGCCCAACCGTGTATATCTGGGGGGGATGCGGGAACGTCGCGGGCCTTTCGCCCCGCGCCCATCCATGCGAATTCCTGGGAGGACCGGCACGATGAGCCTGGTCGAGTCGGTCGAGGATCTGCCGCTGCTCTCGCGAACGCCCGACGCCTGGGCGGTCCGGGCGCTCCGCGAGCCGCTGGCGCTCCTCAACGACCACGCCTATCTGGAGAAGAAGGCCGCGGCCAACGCGCTGGAGCTGCTGAACCGCTGGCCCGAGCCCGCCCCGCCCGACGTCTGGACGACCACGCTCGCCTCGGTGGCCCACGACGAGGCGGCGCACCTCAGCTCCGTGCTCCGGCTGATGGGGCGTCGCGGCGGCCGGCTGGAGCGGACGCACCGCAACCCCTACGCCAACGCCCTGCGCCAGCACGTCCGCAAGGGGCGAGGCAATGAGGAGCTGGTCGATCGGCTGCTGATCTCGGCCCTGATCGAGGCCCGCTCGTGCGAGCGCTTCCTCGCCCTGGCCCGCGCCACGACGACGACCGACCGCGAACTGGCGCGGTTCTACAACCGCCTGGGCTCGTCGGAGCTGGGCCACTATCGCGTCTTCCTGATGCTCGCCGGCCACGTCCTGCCGCCGGACGTCGTGGACGCGCGCTGGGCCGAGCTGCTGGAGGCGGAGGCCGCCATCCTGGCCGCGCAGTCGCCGGGGCCGAGGATGCACAGCGGCATCTAAATATCCAAGCTCAACAACACGTCCGATGCCGCTCGACGCAGGTCGCGAGGACCTCGTCGGGCGGTCGCTTCCACCAGTCCTCGGCCGAGAAGATCTCGACCTCGTGGAAGCCGCGATAGCCCTGGGCCTCGACGGCGGCGCGGAGGCCGGCGATGTCGATGACGCCGTCGCCCATCATGCCGCGATCGAGGAGGATGTCGCGGGTCGGGACGAGCCAGTCGCAGACGTGGAAGGCGAGGAGACGCCTCGCGCCGGCGCGGGCGATCTGGCGATGGATCTCCGGGTCCCACCAGACGTGGTAGACGTCGAGCGCGACGCCGAGCCCGTCGTCGCCCATCTCGTCACACAGGTCGTTGGCGTGGGCCGTGGTGTTGACGCACGCCCGGTCGGCGGCGTACATCGGGTGCAGCGGCTCGATCGCCAGGGGCATGCCGGCGGGGCGGGAGTAATCGAGCAGCTCGCCGATGCCGTCGCGGGCCTGGGACCGTGCCCCGGCGATGTCCTTCGACCCTTTCGGCAGGCCGCCGACGACCAGGACCAGGCATTGCGAGCCGAGCGTCAACGCCTCGTCGACGGCGCGGCGGTTGTCGTCGCGGGCGGCGAGGCGCTCGGCTTCTGTCGCGCCGGGGAACATGCCGCCGCGGCAGTAGCCGGTGACGGTGAAGCCGTGCTCGCGGACCTTCGCCGCCGCCTCGCCCAGCCCCATCGCGTGTACCTGGTCGCGCCACGGGGAGACGCCCCGGATGCCGTGGCGGGCGCAGCCGTCGAGGATCTCGCGCAGGCCCCACTGGCCGCGGAGCGTCGCCGTGTTGATCGAAAGGAGCGACGGATCGGGACGACCTCGTTCGATCATGCGTCGATCCCCTGAACCGTCAGGAGCGCCCGCATCCGGGCGACGGCGCGGTCGGGGTCGTCCAGCAGTCCCGCCGCGTCGGCCAGGCGGAACAGCTCGCAGTAATGCCGGGCGCTCCGGGCGCTTTGCTGGCCGCCGACCATGACGAAGTGGTCCTGCCAGCCGTTGAGCCACGCCAGGAAGACCACTCCCGACTTGTAGAACCGCGTCGGCGCCGCGAAGACGTGGCGCGAGAGCGGGACCGTCGGCGCCAGGATCCGGCGGTACTCGGCCTCGTCCCCCGCCCCCAATGCCTGGAGCGCCGCCGAGGCCGCCGGGGCGATCGCGTCGAAGATCCCCAGCAGGGCGTGGGAATATCCGAGGTCGTCCCCCTCGATCAGCTCGGGGTAGTGGAAATCGTCGCCCGTGTACATCTTCACGCCTTCCGGCAAGCGGCGACGCATCGCGATCTCCTTCTCCTTGTCGAGGAGGGAAATCTTGATGCCGTCGACCTTGGCGGCGTGGGCGGCGATCACGCGGAGGCAGACGTCCATCGCCGCGTCCAGGTCGTCATGGCCCCAGTAGCCCGCGAGGGCGGGGTCGAACATGGGGCCGAGCCAGTGGAGGATGACCGGCTCGCGGACGCTCCCCAGGATCGCGCCGTAGACGTGCTCGTAATCCTCGGGCGAGCGAGCCGAGGCGGCCAACGCGCGGCTGGCCATGAGGATGATCCGCCCGCCGACGGCCTCCACGGCCTCGGCTTGTTCCTCGTAGGCGGCGATGACGTCGGCCGTCGTCAGCCCCGGCCGGGGGGGAAGTTGGTCGGTCCCCACGCCCGAGGCCACCAGCGCGCCGGGCTTGCCTCGGGCCATCGCGACGGTCTTCTCGATCAGCCCCAGGGCCGTCGGCCAGTCGAGCCCCATGCCGCGCTGGGCCGTGTCCATGGCCTCGGCCACGCCCAGGCCGAGGGACAGCAGGTGCTCGCGGTACCGCAGCGTGGCGTCCCAGTCCACGGCGGCCTCGACCCAGGGATCCGCGGCGCTCCGGGCGTCGGCCACGACGTGCGCCGCCGAGAAGGCGACCCGGTTGAACGCCGGCTTCGCGGGGGCGTCCCAGGATCGCGAGCCGCGAAGGGTGTAGGGTTCAACGACGCCATGGTGGGCGAGGAGGTTGATTCGAGGCATGAACGGCTCCAGGGACGATCGGGCCGACGTCTCGCCTCAGACGTCCAACTCCGGCACGTCGACCCACCGCCGCTCGCGCCAGGATTGGAGGCCGAGTTCGACGAGTTGCACGCCCCTGGCGCCTTCGAGGAGATCCCAGGGGAATTCGCCGTCGCCGTGGACGTGCTTGAGGAACAGCTCCCACTGGGCCTTGAAGGCGTTCTCATAAGTCGTCGTGTCGGGGACGAAGGCCCAGTCGGCGTGGTAGTCTTGAGAATTGCGGACGTCGGGGTTCCAGACGGGCCGGGGGGTGTTGACGCGGGACTGCGTCCGGCAGTCGGTCAGCCCGGCGACGGCCGAGCCGAGCACGCCGTCGACCTGGAGCGTCAGCAGGTCGTCGCGGCGGACGCGGACCGTCCACGAGCTGTTCATCTGGACGATGACGCCGTTGTGGAGTTCGAACGTCGCGTAGGCGGCGTCGTCGGCCGTGGCCTCGTAAGGCCGCCCTCGCTCATCCCGCCGCTCGGGGATGTGGGTGGCGCCCAGGCAGGAGACCGACTTGATGGGGCCGAAGACGTTGTCGATCAGGTAGCGCCAGTGGCAGAGCATGTCCAGGATGATGCCGCCGCCGTCCTCGGCGCGGTAGTTCCAGGAGGGCCGCTGCGCGGGCTGGAGGTCGCCCTCGAAGACCCAGTAGCCGAACTCGCCGCGGACGGAGAGGACGCGGCCGAAGAAGCCGGCGTCGCGGAGCATGGCCAGCTTGCGGACGCCGGGCAGCCAGAGCTTGTCCTGCACCACGCCGTGCTTGACCCCCGCCGCGCGCGCCGCGCGGACCAGTTCCAGGGCCGAGGCCAGGTCGACGGAGACGGGCTTCTCGCAGTAGACGTGCTTCCCGGCGGCGATCGCCTTCAGGAGCACGCCGGGGCGGCCCTGCGTGGTGGCGGAGTCGAAGAAGACGGCGTCGTTGGGGTCCGCCAGCGCCGAGTCCAGGTCGGTCGTCCACCGCGACACGCCGACCCGCCGCGCCAGCGCCGCGACCTTCTCGGCGTCGCGGCCGACCAGAAGCGGGTCGGGCATCAGGCGGTCGCCGTCGGGGAGGGCCACGCCCCCCTGGTCGCGGATCGCGACGATGGAGCGGATCAGGTGCTGGTTCATCCCCATCCGGCCGGTGACGCCGTTCATCACGACGCCGACGCGATATTCCGCCATCTTCACGTCCCAGGGTGTTCGAGGATGTCCGCGACCGCTCAGCGCGCGGCCCGCGCCGGCGACCCCCTCCGGGCGCCGGGCCGCGCCGAGGCGTCCCGGCAGCCGCGGTCCAGCCGCGAGAGGTATTCGTCGCGGGGGATCTCGCGGGCGCCCAGGCGGATCATGTGCTCGCTGCGGATCTGGCAGTCGAGCATCTCGAAGCCCTCCGCGGCCAGCCGCTCGACCAGGGCGACGAGCGCGACCTTGGAGGCGTCGGTCTCGAAGTGGAACATGGATTCGCCGCAGAAGCAACGACCGGCCGCCACGCCGTACACCCCGCCGACGAGCCGGCCGTCGCGCCAGGCCTCGGCGCTGCGGGCCAGGCCCAGGCGGTGCAGGCGGCCGTAGGCCTCGCGCATCTCCGGGGTGATCCAGGTGCCGTCCTCGTGGTCGCGAGGGACCTCGGCGCAGGCGCGGACGACGTCGTCGAAGGCGGAGTCGAAGCGGATCTCGAACCGGCCGGAGCGGATCGTCCGGGCCAGCCGGCCGGAGACCTTCAACTCGTCAGGGAAGAGGACCAGCCTGGGGTCGGGCGACCACCAGAGGATGGGGCCGCCCGGCTCGAACCAGGGGAAGATCCCCGCGCGATAGGCCGCGATCAGGCGGTCGGGCGCGAGGTCCCCCCCGATCGCCAGCAGGCCTTCCGGCTCGGCCAGGTGGGGCGGGGGGAAGATCGGGTCGGGGCCGAGGCGGAAGACGGACATGGCGCCGGTTCTCTTGGCTTCCGACGCCTCGTCGCGCCGCGCGGCCCCGGCCGGACCCGGGGGCGGGGTCAGGCCTCGCCGCGCCCGAGGGCTTCCAGCTCCTCCGCCGGGCCGAAGTTCTCCCGGTAGCGCGCGATGAAATCGTCGAGCGAATACGAGTGTTCCTGGGGTCCAGGATGCTCGATGGCATAGACCGCCGTCAAGGAGGCCATCCGGCCGACGACCGGCCAGGGGAGCCCCAGGCTCATCCCCGCGACGAACCCGCCGCGGAAGGCGTCGCCGGCGCCGGTCGGGTCGACCACCTTCCCGGGCTTCGCCGGCGGGATCTCGTATTCGGTCCCGTCCGTCGTGATCAGGGCGCCCTTCGCCCCCAGCGTCATCACGCTGATGGGGACGCTCCGGCGCAGCTCGGCCTCGCTCACGCCCAGCTTCTCGGCCATCATGCCGAACTCGTAGTCGTTGCCGGCGAGGATCTTGGCCCCCTTGCGGCCTTCCTCCAGCTCGGCCTTGTCCATCCGCGGGAGCTGCATCGACGGGTCGTACAGGTAAGGGACGCCGGCGACCGTGCATTCGGCGGCGTAGCGGGCCATGGCGGCCGGGTCGTTGGGGGCGATCACGACCAGGTCGTCGGCCGTCGCTCCCAGGTCCTTCGGCGAGATCGTCGACGCCTTCGACATCGCGCCGGGGTAGAACGCGATGAGCTGGTTGTCGGACATGTCCGTGTTGACGAAGCAGCTCGCGGTGTGCTCGTCCTTGATCACCTTAACGCCCGAGTCGTCCACCCCGCGCCCGGTCAGGTGCTTGCGGTAGTCCTCGAAGTCCTCCCCCACGGTCCCGACCAGGGTCGGCTTCCCCCCCAGGAGGGCGAGGTTGTAGGCGATGTTCGCCCCGGTGCCGCCGCGCCGGCGGGTCAGCGAGTCGACCAGGAAGGACACGCTCAGGACGTGGACCTTCTCGGGCAGGATGTGGTCCTGGAACTTGCCCGGGAACACCATGATGTAGTCGAAGGCGATCGATCCGGTGACGAAGACGCGCATGAAAATGAGAATCCTTTGGGGAAATGGACAACTCGGACGCGGCCCGGCGAGTGGGTCGGCGGGCCCGCGACGAACATCCCTTCTCCCCTCGTGGGAGAAGGTGGCCGAAGGCCGGATGAGGGGGAAACCGCGGGCCGCCGGTCACGCCCCCCTCATCCGCCCCTCCGGGGCACCTTCTCCCACGAGGGGAGAAGGGGGGAATCCGCGTCGGCCTTCGACTCTCTCCGGGATCGGCCGCTCAACTCGCCGCTTCCAGCATCTCGATCGCCTTCGCGATCCGGGCGCGGCAGCGGTCGCGGCCGACGAGGAAGAGGCAGTCGTACAGGCCGGGGCCGACCCCCTGCCCCGTCGTCGCGACGCGCAGCGGGTTGACCACGTCGCCCATCTTGCGGCCGGACTTCTCGGCGTAGTCGTGGACGGCCTTCTCCAGCGTCGGCAGGTCGTAGGGCTCGGCCTCGGCCAGCAGCGCGTCCAGCTCGCGGAGCATCTCCGGCACGCCCGGCTTGCGGAGCCGCTTCTTCACGGCGTCCGGGTCGTACTTGATCTCGTCCTCGAAGAAGAACCGGCCCAGCTTCACGACGTCGGAGAACGTCTTCATCCGGTCGCCGAGGGCCAGGATCACCGCCTCCAGCAGGGCCCGGACCTCGTCCGAAATCGGCTCGGAGGCCAGGCCTTCCCGCGCGAGGAACGGGATCGCGCCGGCGACCTTGTCCTCCATCGGGGCTTCCTTCATCCAGTGGCCCTCGATCCAGAACAGCTTGTCCGGGTCGAGGCTGGCGGGGGAGCTGTTGACGCGGTCGAGCGAGAACTTCTCGATCAGCTCGGCGCGGGTGAACAGCTCCTGGGTGTCGTCGAAGCTCCAGCCCAGCCGCGCCAGGTAGTTGATCAGGGCGTGCGGCAGGTAGCCGCGCTCGATGTACTGGTGCAGGAAGATGAGGATCCCGCGCTTCTCGTACTCCTCGGTCTTCCGCTTGGACATCTTGGCGTGCGAGCCCGGCTCGGCGACGTAGGGGACGTGGGCGAAGGCCGGCGGCGTCGCCCCCAGCGCCTCCAGGACGAGGAGTTGTGGGAACGTGTTGGACAGGTGCTCCTCGGCGCGAACGACGTGGGTGATCTTCATGTCCACGTCGTCGACGATGCTGGCGAAGTTGTACAGCGGCTGCCCGCCGGGGCGGACCACGACGAAGTCGCCGATCTCGTCGGTGTTGAACGAGACCTCCCCCTTGACCAGGTCGTTCAGCACCAGCGTCCGGCCGGTCGGCACCTCGAACCGCAGGGCGTAGGGCCGGCCCTCGTCCTCGAACCGCTTGAGGTCGGCGTCGGAATACTCGACGCGGCGGAAGCGGTAGGCCTGCTTGGCCTTCTTCGCGGCATCGCGGCCGGCGTCGCGCTCGGCGTCGGTGGAGTAGTCGCGGTAGACCCTGCCGGCGGCGACCAGCTTGTCGACGGCCGCGCGGTAGAGATCCTGGCGCTGGGACTGGTAGTACGGCCCGTGCGGGCCGCCGACCTCCGGCCCCTCGTCCCAGAGCATGTCCAGCCACCGGAAGCCGTCGACGATCTTGGCGACGGCCTCCTCGACGTGGCGCTCCTGGTCGGTGTCGTCGATCCGCAGGATGAACTGCCCGCCGTGGCGCTTGGCGAGCAGCCAGTTGAAGAGGGCCGTGCGGACGCCCCCGATGTGGAGATATCCGGTGGGGCTGGGGGCGAAGCGGGTGCGTACGGTCATGGCTCTCATCTGGCCCGACGAAACGCCGACGCGACCGCCGCGGCCCTCCGTGAGCCCCGACGGTCGCTCGAACGACTTGGACGCGAACGAATTGGGTTAACGATAGGGACCGCCCTCGCCCCTGTCAACGGCGGCCGTCGAGGTCGCGCGCGAGCGAAGGCCGCCGCTGGCGTCCCCGCGGGGGCGGGGACGCCAGGCCGGCGGCCTTCGAGGGTCCAGGCCGGGTTCGGCCTAGCTGGCGGATGGGTTCAGGCCTCGACGCGGGCCCGGCGGGCCCGGCGGACGCCGAAGCCCACGGCCGCCATGACGCCGCAGCCCATCAGGATGACCGAGGACGGTTCGGGGACCGCCTGCCGCAGGGCGATCTCGGAGGAGCCGGACAGGGTCGCCGTGTAGTCGCCCGCGACCAGCGTCCCCACGTCGAAGGTGAATGTGCCGCTGGTACCGTCCGAGAGGGAGCCCGCCGCGGTCAGGCTGAGGCTCGTGTTGAGCTCGTCGGGGCTCTCGTCGAAGACGACCGCGCCGCTGGAGTCCGTGATGATGATGGTGAGGTTCGAGTTGAAGTCGGCCGCGGCGAGCCCGAGGTAGGAGCCGAGGAACTGCACGATGGCCGAATTCTCGAAATCGAACGACAGGTCCACCGCCCCGTCCGCGGCCAGCGAGAACTCCGCGGTCAGGGTGTACGAGGCGGACGCGGACGCCGAGGCGGTGTTGATGACCGAGCCCTCGGCGACGGTCGAGGCGCCGCCGGCGGCGCCGGCCCACAGCACGTCGCCCCGGGCGAACGTCGGGGAGCCCAGGGCCCCGGCCTGGGTGAAGACGTTCTCGCCGGGGTTGAGCGCCCCCGCCCCCACGAACGCCTGCGGCGCGTCGGTCGGGTCGGAATTCGCCGGCCCCGAGCCGTTGAGGGTCGCCGAGTCCTGGGTCGAGGTCGTCAGGCTGGAGACCGTGGTCCCGCCGACGACCAGGTCGGAGAGCGTCTGGCGGGAGTAGGCATAGACGTCGGCCCGAGTCTCGGGGACGCCGGCGGCCACCAGCCCCATCGCCAGGGCGACGGGCGTCACGAGACGGGTCGGGAGCGAGCGAAGGCTGCTGATCATGGTGGTGACTCCGAGGGAGGACAGTAACGTAAGCACATGCTGAATCTACAGAGCCCTCCGCGCGATCGTCAAGGATACAACTTGAACCTTTTTGATTTTCCCGGTTCGCGTTGGGAAAACGAAACACAGATGCTTTTCAAGACGGCCTAAAATCCGGATAACGGCTTTACTTTTCAAAAACCCTCGGCGATTTTAGGGTTTATCCCGGCCGCGATCTCGCTTCAGCCCGCGCGAAGTCGGTGCCAGCATGCCCCGGACCCTCGAATAGGCACATGAAGGCGGGCATGCGAGCCGCATGAATGCGTATCGCGAAACCCTAATTCATACACTTTGGCACTCAAGGTCGGTCCTGGCCGCGCGACGCCGAATGGCGCGCGAGAAAGGCCCACGCCCGGTCCGCGGAGCGCGGGGGGGCGTGGGCGCGCGCCTCCCGCGCGGGGCCGTCACTCCGCCGGTCGGGGCCTGCGGCTGGAGAGGTGCTCTTCCATCTTGTGCATGCCGACGACGCCCACGCCGGCCTGGGCGAGCTGCGCGCCGAGATACTTCAGGCCGCGCCCGGGGGGGATCCTCAGGACGACCTCGACGCCGTCCTTCAGGAGGGTGACGGGGGCCCAGTTCGTCAGGCGGATGCCGGCCCTGGCGGCGAGGGGGCGGGCGACGTCGGCGACCTGGCCGAGCGTCATCCGCGCGAGGGCCTCCGGGGTCCGCTTCAACACGCGATAGAAGCCGCCGGCGGAGCGGACGGCCCACCAGCGGGCGACCTGGCGCGCGGCGTCGGCCGACTCGCGGGCGCCGGCCTTCGCGGCCGATTCGAGGCCCGCCTTCGACGCCTCGCGGACGGTCGCCTTGAGCTCGGCCCGCGCGGCCTCCACGGCGACCGCCGCGCCGGGCTGGATGGCGGCCAGGCTGAGGACGTCGGCCACGATGAACCCGGCGTCCAGGAGCGCCCAGGCGGCCTCGCCGGTCGTGGGGGCGTAGCCGCGACGCAGGACGTCGCCCAGGTGGACGACGTCGTACAGGGGGAGGAAGTGATAGAAGCGGAGGTCGGCGTCGGACAGGCTGGCGACCCGCTCCAGGCCGTCGGCCTTGATCGCCCGGATCACGGACTGGCCGTCGCCGCCGGCGAGGTACAGGGCGGTCCTGGCGAGCTTCTCCGTGAACGTGGTCCTGTCCTTGGCCTGGAGCTGGGCGAGGGTCTCCGGGTTGGCGTCGGCGCTGGCGATGGGGGGGATGACGCCGGGCCCGTGGGCGCGGAGGACGTCCCGGAAGTCGGGGTCGGGGGCGTACTTCTCCAGCATGGCCAGGGCCATCGCGCCGTGCTCCGCGATGGCGGCGGCGGCCTGGCGGCGGAGGACGGGGTCGGTGTAGGAGTCGAAGACCACGTCGGCGGCGTCCGATCCCCCCTTCGCGAGGGCGCGGTCCCCCAGCTCGCCGTACTCGACCGACAGCCGCAGGCCGTTGGGGCTGCCGCCGACCTGCTCGGCCAGCCCGGCCGACCAGACGCGAGCGAGCCGCGTCGCGACCGTCCCGGGCCGATGGGTCTGGAGCTGTTCGTCGACGAACGCGGAGTTCACCCGCAGGAGGACCAGGCTCTCGTCGAGCGGCACGGCGGGGCCGATCGCCTCCAGCACGGGGCCGTAGAGGCTCACCAGGGCGAAGCCCTCCATGCCGTGGAGCCGGAAGGCGTCGAGGGCGAGGGTCGGGTGGTCGCCCACCGTCCTCAGGGCGGAGCGCAGGTCCGCCGCGCCGTGCTCCAGGCTGACCAGGCCGAGGAGGACGAGGAGGTCGGCCAGCTCGGCCTCGTCGTCGCTCGCGGCCATCAGCTCGGCGACCCCCTCGGGCTCGGCCAGCATCAGCGGCAGGGCGTTGGGCCGCCGGGCCGCCAGCCGGCGCTGAGAGGGCGTCAGGGCCTCCAGCTCGGCGATGAGGATCTTGCGGTCCGTGTCGTCGGCCCGCTTCAGGCCGAAGTACTCCCGCCAGTGCAGCAGCAGGTCGGCCGCGGCGTCGTCGTCCAGCAGGTCGCGGAGGGCGCGGAACTCGGAGGGGTGCTTCTCGTGGAGGAACAGGGCCTCCAGGTCCATCCGGTCCAGCAGCCTGAGCCCGCGAAGGCCGTCGGACCGCTCGACCGCCACGGCGTTGCGGCGGTAGCGTTCCACCGTGCGCGCCACCAGGTCGCGGACGTCGGGGGGGGCGTCGGCGTAGCGGGCGACGAGCGCCTCTTCCTCGGAGACTCCCGCGGGGGCGGGGGCGGCGGCCGTCGCGGCGCGGTCGTCGGGGCGCGCGGGCTCGGTCGCGGGCTTGAAGGCCAGCTTGACCATCACCCCGAGCGCGGCGAGCAGGACGACGACCGCGAAGGTTCGCTTCATGGATGGACCGGCCTCGCGAGGATGGGGGCCCGGCGGGGGATGCACGACGGCGGGGACCGGTCGAGGCCTTCACGCCCTCCCGGTCCATCCAATTGTCCGCCACGCCCCCGGATTCGTCAATTCGACCCGGCCCGATCGCGCGCCGTCGCGACGGGTCGTGACCGATCCGACGGCCGGTCGGGCGCGGGAGGCCTGGGCAGGGCCGGCGGGACTCCTTAGAATCGTTGCGTCCCTCCCCTCCGACGGCGTCCGCGTCGACTCGCGGGAAATCACGGCGACATCCACCAGGCAGGATCCCCCATCTCATGACGGAAGCCCACGTCGAGCCGCTCGGCAAGGTCAGGACCAAGATCGTCGCCACGCTGGGGCCCGCCTCGCGCGATCCGATCATGATCCGGAGGCTGATCGCGGCCGGGGTGGACGTCTTCCGGCTGAACTTCTCGCACGGGTCGCACGAGGAGCACACGGCCAACTACCACGCCATCCGCGAGGCGTCCCGCGAGATGGGCCGGCAGGTGGCCATCCTCCAGGACCTGTGCGGGCCGAAGATCCGCCTGGGGAGCATCCCCGGCGACGTCGTCACCTGCGACCTCGACGCCGAGTTCGTCCTGACCTCGGCCCCGACCGACCCGCTCGACCCGCATGAGCTGACCTGCACCTACCAGGAGTTGGCCGACGACCTGGACGTCGGCCAGACGGTCCTGTTCGCCGACGGCACCGTCGGGATGGTCGTCCAGGAGAAGCGGCCGGGCTGGGCCCGGATGAAGGTGACGTTGCCGGGCCGCATCCGGTCCAACCAGGGGATCAACGTCCCCGACGCGGCCCTGTCGGTCTCCGCGCTGACGGAGAAGGACCTGGCCGACCTGGAGTGGACCGCCCGGCACGAGGTCTCCTTCGTCGGCCTCTCGTTCGTCCGCCACGCGGCCGACGTCACCCGGCTGCGGGCGGAGCTGGAATCCCGCGGCAGCCGGGCGCGGGTGATCGCCAAGATCGAGAAGCCGCAGGCCGTCGCCAACCTGGAATCGATCGTCGCCGAGACCGACGGCGTGATGGTCGCCCGCGGCGACCTGGGCGTGGAGATCGACGTCGCCAAGGTTCCGGCGGTCCAGAAGCGCATCATCGAGGTCTGCCACCGCGCCCGCGTGCCGGTCATCACCGCCACGCAGATGCTCAACAGCATGGAGGCGTCCAGCCGGCCCACCCGAGCCGAGGCGTCCGACGTCTTCAACGCCGTCCTCGACGGCACCGACGCCGTGATGCTCTCCGGCGAGACCGCGATCGGCCGGTACCCCGTCGAGGCCGTCTCGATCATGAGCCAGATCGCCCACGAGGCCGAGCACCTCGTCTTCAACCGCTTCGGCGACGGCTTCAGCGACTGGCTCCTCTCCTCGTCCACTTGCCGCCATTGCCCCTGCGGGCCCAGCGGCACCGTCTCACGCGCCAGCCAGGTGCGGCCGATCACCGAGGCCGTGGTCGAATCGGCAAGCCAGGTCGCCTCCAAGCTCCGGGCGACCCAGATGATCGTCGCCACCCACTCCGGACGCACGGCGCTGGCCGTCTCCAAGCAGCGCGGCGCCACGCCGACCCTGGCCCTGACCGACGACCCCGAGGTCGCCCTGGCGATGGCCCTCTACTGGGGCGTCACCCCCGTGCACGTCCCGGATCTCTTCGCCTCCGTCCACGTCCTCACATTCGCCGACGAATGGTGCCGCGAGCACGACCTCCTCAGGAGCGGAGACCGCATCGTCATCGTCCGCGGCGTCGTCCCCGGCGACCCCACCCACAACGCCATCCTCGTCCACGAGGTGGAATGACGAGGCCCTCGCGAACGACGGCCGAGACGTCGTCGTTCGCGTCATCCCGAGCCCGCCGGGCGGGGCCATCCGGCCGCGTCGCCGGGCCGCGGCGTCCACGGCCCCGGGGTCTGGGGGCGTTCAGCCCCCCAGCGGGTTGGCCGCGATGAGGTCGCAGAAGTTCGGCCGGCGGTACTCGGGCCGCGTCCGCTCCAGGATGTCCGTGTTCATCGTCCCGAAGGTCGTCTCCGGTCGATAGCCGAAGCCTTCGTCGAACGCCCGGATGATCCCCTCCTTGAAGTCGACCCGCGGGTACGCGGCGAGGACGCTCGCCCGGTCTTCCGGCGAGATCTCGTCGAGCCCGTCGCCCAGCACGTCGGCCTCGACGCCCCCGGTGACCAGGGCGATCTCCGGGCGCTTGCGCCAGGGGATCTCCGGGGTCGTGTGCAGCGCGATGGCATCCCACACGATCTCGGCCAGGGCCTCGTCGACGCCATTGGCCCGAAGGAAGTCGCGGGCCGCGTCGGCCCCGTCCAGCTCGAATCGCTGGTCGCGGCTCCGATACTTCTCGGTCAGGCCCAGGTCGTGGAACACGGCCCCAACATAGAGCAGCTCGGGATCGACCCGCAGGCCTCGATGGCGGCCGCGGAGCGACCCGAAGAGGAAGACCCTCAGCGAATGGGCGAAGAGCAGCGGGGTGCCGTGCTCGCGAAGCAGCTCGGTCGCCTCGCGGGCGATCTTGCCGTCGGGGATCCGGATCCCCGCGATGACTTCGGACATGATTCGGCTCCGCGTGGCCGACGGGGCCTTCGCGAACGACCGGCCCTCGTCGCGGAAACGGGGCGACGCCTTGATGGTCGCCCACGCCGGAATCATATGCGTCCCAGACTCCGGGGGAATGACGAGTGCCCGATCGACCCCGACTTCCCGTCCCCCATCCTGCTCCCGGCGTTCAGGACGACGAGGCGAGCATGCGGGCCGGGGAAGACCTCGGCCGCGAGCGGCGGAGGCTGGCCGCCGAGCCCCGACGCGCGAAGTTCCCCGCGCGATGCGAGGGCCCCCGGTGAGCGCCGGAACCCCGCCGGCTCTCGGAATCACGGCTTCGCAACGCCAGTGAAAAATTCGCGACCAACCCCTTACAAGTGTCAACGGCTCTGGCTACACTTGTCGGAGACTGCTCGGACGCGGAAAGGCGCCGCTTGCACGGGGCCGCCGCGAACTCCTTTTCGATCGCCGAAGGAGGCGCGGATGGCCGTGACCCCGAGGGCGGAGATCGTGGCGTCGATGCGAAACTGGCTCGCGGCGGGGTGCATCGTGGCCGCGAGCGCCTGGTGGGCCCTCGCGGGCGCGGAGCGCGTGCGGGTCTCGGTCGAAACCACGACCGTGCGGCGAGCGCCCCTGGAATCGCGACTGGTGGCGGGGGGCGACCTGCTGTCGGCGAGAGAGGCGTCGCTGAAATGCGAAGTGCGGGATCTGACCGGCGCGGGCGGCGTCGCCGTCGTCAGCCTCGTCGAGAACGGCGCACGCGTGAAGAAGGGGGACGTGCTCTGCCGTCTAGACTCCTCGGCGCATGAGGAGCACGCCCGTCAGGTCGAGATCGCCTTGAACGAGGCGAGGGCGGCTCGCGACCAGGCCCTGGCGACGCTGGAGGTCGCGAGGATCGCGCTGGCCCAGTACGAGGGGGGGGAGACCCGGACGCAGACCAGCGAATTCGAGCGTCGGATCGCGATAGCCGAATCGGACTGCTCCTTGCTCGCCGACAGGCTGCTCTGGACCGAAAAAATGGTTGCCAAGGGCTACGCCTCCAGGGGGCAATTCCTGAGCGAGCGACAGGAGCTGGACAAGGCGGAGCACGAACGCGAGAAGGCCGAGGGGGAGTATCGGCTGTTCCGAAACTTCAAGGCCCCCAAGGAGGTCCACTCCCTCAGGAGCAAGATCGCCGCCGCGGAGCATGCGTATCGGCTGGAGGAGGAGCGGCTGTCGACCCAGGAGAAGCGCCTTGAGGACGCTCGACGGCAGGTCGCCAACTGCGTCATCCTCGCGCCACAGGATGGGGTGGCGGTGCACGACTGGCGGTCGCGGTGGAACCCCATGCTCCCCGGGTCGCTCGTTTACGAGGGCCAGGACCTGATCAAGATCCCCGACCTGGACCGGATGGAGGTCGAAGTCGCGATCCACGAGACGGCCGGCGCCGTGGTGCGGGCGGGGATGCCGGCAACGGTGAGCATCGACGCGGTCCCCGGCCGGACCTTCCCCGGCCGGGTGGCGTCGGTCCTCCCCCTGCCCATCGCCGACTGGAAGGCATGGGACGAGCGGATGCGCCAGTACGTCGCCCGCGTCCAGATGGATGAGACCCCCCCGGGCCTGCTGCCCTTGATGTCCGCCCAGGTGGAGATCGATACGGGAAGCATCCCAGACGCCCTGGCGATCCCCGTGAGCGCGATGTCCAGGACCGCGGGCGAATCCGCATGCTACGTCGCGACGCGCCAGGGCCTGTCGCGACGCGTGATCCGCGCCGGACGATCCACGCCCGATCGGGTCGAGGTCGTGTCGGGCCTGGAAGAAGGCGAGGAAGTCGCGGTCGATTTCGGCGAGGCGCGGGCCGCGGAGGAGAGCCGGGCCCTCGAGATGGGTCGGGCGGAGGCGGGAAGATGAGCGGAGCCGGGGTCTCCGGGGACTCGGACCAGTCATGGCGGGAGAGATGGAGTGTCGGCGACCTGGAATTCGACCCTGCCATGCCGAGTCCATCGGCGACGGTCGGGCCATCCACATGAGGTTGAGCATCCGCCCGACATCCGGCTTTCGCTCGACGGAGGTCTCCTGTCCTCTGTTAACTCGACCATCGCTCCGAGCCGGTGGGGGGATTCCACGCAGTCCCTCCAGACGCGGCGACGGGGGATGACCGATTCGTGACATCGCTCGATGAACGGCGTCGGGCCCCCTCGCGAGGCCGGACGCCGTCGGCGTTACGCCGAGTCGTTGGCGTGGGCGTCGGCGGGCCGCTCAACCCTTCCCGACATCCATGCGGCCGACCAAGTGGAAGGCTCGCGGACGCGCCTGGGCGAACTCGATGATGCCGCCGGGCGAGTCGGCGGGATCCGAGGCGACATGGATCCCGGCGCTGGCGTACGACTTGATGACCAGCTCCGAGCAGAAGTAGCCGAATCCAAGCGTCGAGCCGGTCACCTTGAAAGGCTCGCCCTGCAGCAATCGCTGCAACCGCAGGGAGGGCCTGAGCTCGCCGACGATCCCGAACACCATCCCGAGGTAGTTGTACGACTTGCCCACGAGCTTGTTGGCAGTCGCCAGGACCTTGTCGCGGGCCTTGTCCGTGAGCTGGTCGACCCGGATGACGCCCACCCGGCTCGCCGGATCCGTCAACGCGCCGAGGTCGCGCTTGGTGACGCCGGCCTTGGTCGCGTCGATGATCTTCCCGTCGCCGACGTAGAGGGCCGCATGGCTATAGGCGGCCCGCGTGACGTCGCGGATGTTCTTCGAGATGCCCGCCTCCTCGGTCGAGACGAGGATGTCGCCGGGCTTCAATTCCGACTTGTCGATGAGCCCGAGTATCGCGAACGGGTCGCGACGCGTCATCGGCGCGAGGACGATGGTCGACGCCGGAAAATCCCTCGGGGCGGTCACCGTCGGGGCCGCGCGCATCGTCGCCGGAGGTTGCACGACCTGCTGGACGAGCTGCCCTTGGACCCCCGCGCTCAGCACGACCCTCGCCTCGACCCCCTCGACCGAAGGCTGGAACGCGCGCCGCCTGGATGGGATTGGCATACCGGACTCCGAGCTTTCGCGGGCAAGGCCGATCCGCGCCGCTGAACCCGCGATGACATGGCCTCTGGCCGGCACGGCTTCGACGCCGTGATCCGCCGGGATCCACCGAGGGCGAAGCGCTCGCGTTCGATTTGCCTCGCGTGACCGGCCTAGGCAAACCTAGGTCGCGTTGGCGGCGGAGAGGCGCATTCGGTCGATTGGTGTCCTGATCAGCCTCCCGGGGTGGAGGGAAGACGCCGCGCGACATCGCCACGCCATCCCGGCCCCCGAATGGGGCCGCGTCAAGGAGTGGCTCCCCGGAATGCTGGGAGGCCACGGCGGGGTCGTCGAGGACATCGGCGGCTCGTCGACGCCGTCCTATTTGATTGCCACGACCGGGGCCACGTGGGGGGATCTGCCCGAGCGGCTCGGCAATGGGAGACCTTGCGGGACGAGGGCCTGGAGTGGCTGGTCCTCGACTCGACCGTGGTCCAGGCCCGCCCGGCGGCGGCCGGCTCGAAACAACAGTGGGATGGCTCCGGAGGCCAGTCCGAGCAGCCCCGCGGCCACGGCCGGGGCGGCTGCGGTACGAAGATGCACCCGGCGATCAGCGGGCTCGGGCACCCCGCCCGGGTGATCCTCGCGCCGGGCCAAGGCGCTGCTCGACGGCCCGGGGGAGGGTCGGAACCGACCCCTCGCCCGCTTACCCACGCCGCGCTCGAGGCGTGGCGCTCCTGCACTCTCAGACCCGGCCGGAAACCCGGTCACCTAGCATCCGATTCGTCGGAGCCCCGTGTGTTGAGCGCCCGAGGGACAACGAGGGCGTGGGGCCCCGGGGCGATCGGCCAAGCTGGCGGCCCGGGATCGGCGCGAGACCTGGGGGTTGGAGAAGACCCGCTGGTCTCGCTATCTAGGCGGATGGAACCGCCAGGGAGGTTCGAGAGGCGTTGGACGCGCGGTGAACCCGCGATACTACGCCAATATTCGTCGGGTCAACCAGAGCATCCCGTGAGTGTCGGCCGTCGTCGGCCAGTGGAGCGGAAGGGGATCGAACCCTCAACCTCAGCATTGCGAAGGAGGCCTTCCACCCCGCCGAAATCCCCGGAAGTCTTCTGGCCCTTTCATCTTAGCGAACCGTCCAGGAATTGCAAGGAGTCGCGAGGTAGTACCTGGAAACGCGAGGAATCGTAGTACTCGGCGACCCGGGAGTAGTACCCGATAGTACCCACGCCGGGCTCCCGCGTCCCAGGCCCGCCTCGTGATGCATCCAGTCGGCTCGGCGTCCTGGTTCAGCTCGGGACCGCCCGTGCCCCACGCCGTGCCTCGCCTCGCTCATTCGCTTGAAAGATCTCGCCGCCGTCGAAGTCCAGGCCCGTCAGCCACCCTCCCCGACTGCAGTCGGTATCGAGGCAGACCAGGAACCCGAGGTCGAGGATCTCGCCATTCACCTGAGGGGTGTGCCCGCACACGACGGTCTTCCCGGAGCGATGCGGCCTCGCTTCCCCCGGCTCGATGAACTTCCATTGGAGCGTCGTGTTCGACTGCCGGTCCATCGGCGTGTCCGGATCGCACGACGCGTGGACGAAAATGGCTTCGTCCGTCTCATGGAAGTCGCGGGCCACGGCTTTGAGGAAGCGGACGTGCTCGCGGTCGATGAACTCGTCCCCGCCCCGGTAGGGATAGGACTTGAGCGTCTCCTCCCCGCCGAAGTTCAGCCAGCTTCGTAGTTCCGATTCGGACTCGAGGGCGGCGAAAAGATACTCCTCATGGTTGCCGCGGACGAGCACGAGACGACAGCGTCGCGACAGGTCGATGAGTTGCTGGACGACGCCCCGGCTGTCCGGGCCGTAATCGATCACGTCGCCCAGGACGACGACGACGTCGTCGGCCCGGGGGTCGATGGCGGCGATCAGCGTCTTCAGGGCGACGGAACACCCGTGGATGTCTCCGATGGCGATGGTGCGGCCGATGGTCCATCCTCCTTTCCCGGTTCGCATTCCTCGGACTTCTCTCATTTAACCAGCTCGCCGATCCACCATGCTCCCGGTCCGCCTTGGGACTTCGGGGCGACGCGGTATCGGATCTGCGTCTCAACCGCCGGGCCGCCCCCTTGCGTGGGCACCTTCGCCGAGGTCTCGAGCTTGAGGTTCACCGTCGCGAGGTAGGAACCGGGCGTCGCGGGGTCGGCCTCGAAGGCGGCGACCTTGTAATCCAGGAGGTTGGAGAACGCGTGCCCGACGGTGAGGACCCCGTCCACCCCCGGCTTCATCTCCTTGCCCGATCGCCATTCGTCGAGGCCCCGTTCCAGGGCCGTGCGGGCCTCGGAGGTCGCGTCCGGGGCCGCCTCGTCCGGCCGGCCGCAGCCCGATCCCAACAGGAGCGTCAGGAGCCATAAGGCCGGGCGAATGCTCTTCGGGCCGAACGCACAATGATTCTCGGTGGTCGCCGCCGTCATCTCTTCCTCCTTCGGTTCGTGGTCGTCGGGGATGTTCCAGGACCGTCCCATCCTGCCGACGCCGCGTGACACGGGCGGGTCAAGCCGGTCCGGGGAGTCGGAGCTTTCCGTCGGGATGGGGTCGACCTCGGATACCCTCGCGGAGGGCCTTCGACGTTCCGGTCCGGGAGGGAGGCCGATCGATCAATCGCCGGGAAGCGTCGCCTCGCCGTACCTTCGAAGGGCCGTGCGGAGCCGTTCGACCACCATCGCCCGCAGCTCCGCCGGACGGACCGCTTCGGCCCAGCCCGACCAGCCGACGACCCAGCCGGCGATCTCCTCGAGGCCGTCCACGCGGAACTCGAGCGACAAGGAACCGTCCGCACGGCGGCGGGCTCGTTGGGTGTGGTGCCAGGTCGTCTCGGTCGCCAGGTCCGCCGCGTCGCGGTCGAACAGGATCTCCACATCGTAGCTCCGCTCGCCTCGGAGCACGCACCAGGCGTCGCCGAAATAGGCCTTCAGGTCGAAGTCCGGCGGCACGACGGCGACAACGTCGAGCATGCGGAGGGTCTTGAACCGGGCGACGCGGTAGGTCCGGGGCCCGTCGCCGTCGGAGGGGCGTGCGATCAGATACCACGCCTGCTTGAGCAGGCAGAGCCGGTAGGGGTGGAGCGTCAGCTTCTTCGTCCGGGGGTCGTGCGGGCTCAGGTATCGCCCCGCCAACTGACGGCCCTCCAGGAGGGCCCACTGGGCGGTCCGGACGGCCTCGCGGCACCGGCTGTGATCCGCGAGTTTGAGGTCCAGGACGGTCGTCAGCCGCCCGGCCGCCTCGAGGGTCGCGGCCGCCTCGTCGCCGGAGGTCGCCGCCAACTTCCGCGTGGTCGGACCGGCCCCCAGGGTGACGTCCAGCCCGGGGGCCGACGTGATCGCCGCCGCAGTGGCCTGGCCGAGGAGCTCCCCGCCCGTGAAGTTCAAGCTCGGGAATCGGAAGTCGGGCCGCACCCGATAGCACCCCGCCTCGCGATCGCGATAGAAGGGCACGCCGGCGAGCTCCAGGACGTCGAGGTAGCGGCGGACGGTGCGGGTCGAGCATTCCAGCTCGGACGCCAGGTCGGCGAGATCGTGCCGGCCTCGTCCCTGGATGAGTTCCAGCACCCGCAGCACCCGGGCGAGGCGGTCGGCCTGCCGGATCCGCCGTTCGCCGTCGGGCTTCCGCGGTCGACCTCCGGGAAGTTTTCCGCCGCCCGCATTATGAAATCGATCTTGCCGTTTCGGTGACACGTCCCCCCCTCGCTTCGATCCAGCTCGGCCCGAAGACGGCCCGATTCCAATCGCGTCTTCCGTCGTGCTCCACGAATGCGACGACGTTGGGTCGACGCCGCTCCGGACGCCTTACCCGCGTCGCGAGGTCGATCCACCCTCCTGGGCAGGTTCCATGCGGATCGGTGCGGGCAAGTGGATTCGAGACGAGGGTGACCCGCTCCTGTCATCGACGTCGGTTAGGCTTCGACGATCGGCCGGGTCGTCGTGATTCGACGGCGATGCGAACTGGAGGGTATTCCGATGGAAGTCGTCTGGTATCCCGGATGCGGACGGGATTTCTCCCCCGTCTCGACCTTGCTCGCTTCCAACCCACGACGCGAGCACGTCCCCCGGAATCGTTCGGAGGCGGGTGCTCCGACCCTCTGGATGATGGACTACGACCCTGAGGTCGCCCGGTACTTCGACAGGCTGCGACCGGGAGACACGCCGGGGTTCGCGTCGCTGCTGCTCGACGTCGACGGCTCCGCGGCCGTCCCGATCCCGTGCGAGGGCGTCGCGGTCCGCTCCGTCCGGTTCCTCAGGCTCGACGGCGACGGGCCGGGGCCGCTCGATCCCGACGAAGCGGAGGAGGTCCGACGGCTGACGGATGAGAGAAGGGCCGAGACGTGGGGCGACGCACCGTCCCGACGCGTTTCCTGGGACGTCGCGGAGTTGATCCTCGGATCGGGTAGGTCTTCGACGACGGCGGAAACGATGCGTCTCTGGTTCTCCCCATTCGAGTCGGAAGCCGCCATTCGACACGTCTTCACCCCCTTGAAGGTCCGCCTGCATTCCCTGGTGCTCGTGCGGCTCGGCGGATTTTCCTGTCAGAGGTCCGCGTTGGATCACCATGGACGGCGGTTCTTCTCGCTCCTGCACGAGCACGGCGACGCGGGCGGGACGGGCCTCCCCGAGTACGTCCTGACGGAGATGGACGCGTCGCTTTGGGGCGATCCGGCCCCCTACGAGCCCGCCGGCGTCTCGTACCGGGGATGGGTTGAACCGCCGTCGGACGAGCCGGATGCCGGGGTCCGGCTCCTCAGGAAGAGGGAGGGGGAGATCCCGTCGTCCACGCACGAGCAGAACCCGAGAAGTCGAGGATTCGGCCGAGACCCGCGAGGGCCACGGAGTTGATCCGATCGATTTAGAGGGCCGTTCCCTCTCAGGTCTTTCCCTCGCTCGGTCGTCTTCCACCCGCAGGCCTAGTTCGAGCCCCAGGGCCTCCTCAACCGCCTCGGGGTCGCCCGCGATCATCCGCTCGTGCTCGCCGAACAGGATTTTCACCCGCCGCCCTTCCAGGTGGAACCGTCCGACGACGGCCTCCCGCCAGCCCGGGACGGGTCCGTCCCCGCCGTGCAGGATGAGGAACGAAGTCCTCCGACGGGTCACCCGGCCGCGGGGGAGTCCCGAGTAATGGTCGATCAACCGCCCCCTAAGGGCCCTGGCGTCCTGGCCCCAGGCCGCGACGAGCCGATCGACGACGGCCGGCCAGAGTTCGTCGTGGCCGGCGTCCGGGTCGAGGCCGGCGTCGCCACAGGTGAAGATCCCCCACGAAACGCCGTCGCCCCCGGGCCTCGGCAGCCAGTAATACGCCCCCCACCGGGCGGAGTCGACGGGCGGTCGTCCCTCGGGATCGTCTTCGGCCTTCATCCCTTCCATGTCGAACATCCCCACGATCGGGTCCGCGTCGGAGGCGACGGTACTCCTAATCACGGGTCAAAGATACCGCTCCGCGAGGTAGTCGACGAACGCCTCGTGCTCGGCCCGTCGGTCCCTGGCGAGGCTCAGGATCGCTTCCTGATACGTCGAGGATTGGAACATCACCCCATCCCGTTCCATGTGCCTCGAGAACTCGGCGATCTCCTCGGCGTGCCTCACGGCCGCCGGCCCGGGAGCGTCGTAATGGAGGTACAGGAGCCGAAACCCCCGCTTGCCGTAGGCGTTCATGAGGCCCAGCGTGTGTTTCAGGAGCTGAGGTACGTCCAGGGCGACGAACCGGGTGTCGGCCGGCGAGACCTGTTCGGCGATCGCCCGGAGGTTGGGGAGTTCGGTCCAGAATTCCTTGTGGTCGAGATAGACCGGCTTGAGGCCCTTCCTCCCCCAACCCCCGAAGGGTTCGTTGAATTTGCACTCGATCGCCGTGGCCTTGAGGACGTTCCCCGGGACGTAATCGATCACGACGTCCAGGTTCGGGGCCTTGAAGAAGTCGGCATGGATCGGGAAGCGGGCTTCGAACCTCAAGCCGGCGATCCCGGTGGAGGGGACGCGGACCGCCCTGGCCGCCTCCGCGATCAGGCCTCGTCGCCTCCAGTAATGGAAGAAGTTGACGGCGGTCGCCGAGGAGGAATGGACCGCGTTCATCTTCCCCTCGAGTTCCCCCCCGTCCCCGGCCTCGAACTCCCGACGGACCTCGGGCGCCAGGGGCTCGAAGAGGTTGTCGTCGAGGTCGAAGGTGAAGAGCTTCTCGCCACGCTCGACCCGGGCGGGGTCGGCGTCGTGGCGAAATTGGCTTCCCAGACGCTTGCCGTGTCGCAGTGCCCAGAGGATCTGGCGATGCTTGATGTATTCGTAGGGGCTCATGGCGGTCGGCTCACGACGGTTCGAGGGGATCGTGGGCCGCAGCTTAATCGGGGATCCTGACAACAGTGGGTCAGTCAGGCTCTCGGGGTCGAGGGTTTTCCGGGGGCACCCGCTCACGGGGACCGGGGGCCGGCGATGTCCTCGATCGCCTTGGCGAGCCGATCCAACGCCCGGACCACTCCCTCGGCCTCGACGAGGAGCCGCTGGGCGGCGTCCTTGGCGAGGGAGGCGATGGAGCGGGCGTCGTCGGCGGACCTGGGATCGCCGACCGGACCTTGCGGGTCCAGGTCCGGGGCCGGAGTCGGCGGAGGCTTCGGGAAGTGCCCCCGGTAGCCCTCTCGCAAGCGGTAGGACTGGCTGAAGTCGTCGAAGTACAGGGGGATTCCCGCCGCCGACAGCGTCTGGAGGTCGCGGTAGACGGTCCGTTCGGAACAATCGAGCTTCCTGGCGATGGTGGAAGCGTTCCAGTTCCCCGGTCCCTGGATCAGTTGCAGGAGACGGAGGACCCGGGCCAGCCGATCGCTCTGGCGAACCCTCCGTTGTGCATCCGTCCGCTTCTTGGCCATCGTCGAGATCGTCCCCCGGGCGGCGGAAATCCCGGTTCCGACGCGAGGGCCGCGATGCTAGCCGATGACTCTGACGTGGGCGGGTCAGTAGGCTGACAGGAATTTCGGGGGGGGGTTCAGTCCAGGCATCCCCCGCCCGAGATGCCGGGAAGTTCGCGAGTTTCCGGGGGCGAACCCGGTCCCGTCGGGGTAGCGATTCGCGTCGATCTCGACGGGGGATTTCCTGCCTTGAATTCGAGGTAGGAGGTCAGATCGCGGACCACCCGACGCTCCGCCGACGTCATGAACCGGGATTGACGCCGAAGGATGGCGTTGACGTCGTCGTAGCCGAGTTCGCCGACGAAGGGGCCTCTCGGGAGCCCGTCCAGGCGGTCCGAATGGGGGATGGCCGACAGCAGGCGTGCCGTGTCGCGGTATCGTCCCACGAGAGGATGGCCCGTGGTCGGGGCGAGGACCAGGACGACGAGGTCCCGGGGACGTTGCTCGAAGAGTCGTCGTCCCGTCCGCAGATAGCCCGCGTGATGCAGGCCGACCCGGATGTTGCGGATGAGCTGATCGGAAGGGAAGCCGCTGGAGCCGTCGTCTCCCGAGACGTTCGCGGAGAGGCCGGACCCATATTTGGCCTCCACGAACACGGTCGTGGCCGGATTCTCCCAGGTGATCACGGCGTCGACCTGGGTCGGACCCTCCTCCCACGGGAGAAGGCCTCTCGGGTAGCGAGGCTGATTCTGCCAGAGTCGGATCTCCAGATCGCGGAACACGCGACGCCGGAAACGGTCCGCCCCGAGGGCCGTGTTGAGCAGGTCGGGGAGCCACCATCGGGGGTTCAGGCAGCCGAGCGCTTGGAAGACGTGGCCCGTGACGACGTCCTCCGAGGTGGGCCTCACGATGAGCGGGCAGCGGACATCGCCCGACCTGGCGTGCGAACAGAGATCGCCCCCCTTGCCCAGGAGTTCCGTCAACATGCGACGAGCTCCTCGGGGCGACTCGCGACGACGTGCGTCCGACCGTGACGTCCGGTCCATTCCCGGCAGGGGCGATGGAACGGGCACCCCGAGCAATTCAGGGGCGATTCGACGGGGTAGAAGATCTCGGCGTCGACGGCCCGTTCCACGACCTTGATTAGGTCGCCGAGCCTCCGGTAATCGCTCGTCGTCCGGACGGCCTGGATCCTCTGGAGCCTGGGGACCTTCGTCTTCACCAGGACCGCGAATTCGACGGCCGGATCCTCCCCGGCCGACTCGTAGTAAGCGTTCGCGTAGAACGTCGGCTGGAGGGAGGTCGCCGCCTCGGATTCCGAGTAGGCCCGGCCCGAGGTCTTGATCTCGGTGATCCGGAGCGAACCGTCCTCCCGGCGGGTGACCAGGTCGGCGACGACCATCACCGGCTTCTCCAGGTAGTCCCCGCGGGAGTCGGCGATGGGGGCCATCTTCGGGCACTCGACCGCGACGATGGTTCGAGGGGGCGGTTGTTCCAGATAGATGTCCACGAGGGCCATGCCGAGGTCGCGACTGGCTCCGAGGGGCTTGCCCCCCGAGGCGACGACCCGGCCGTCGCCGACCTGGCCGTCCCATGAATCGAGGTAGGCGTGGCGGACGGCCTCCGACGAGATGGGCTCTCCGGACTGGAGCTTGCGGTGATAGGCGGCCAGGGCCGAATGGACGGCCGATCCGAGGACCTGGGCGTCGGTCACCCTCTTCCGGGGCAATTTCGCCACCCTCTCGAAGTAGTACTGGAGCGGACACTTCAAATATTGGCTCACCGACGAGTACGACCAGTGCGGCCTGGCGATGACGGTCCTCATGGGTCCTCCAAAAGAAGTCGGGGAAGGGTCATCCCCATCCCCGGATCAGGGAGTCGAAATGGTTCCTCCGTTTCATCGTCGGGCCCGATCGTCCCCGGACGCCTCGGGGTTGAGGGCGTTGATGACCGCCCCGGCCTCCTTCTTGGTCAGGTCGTACGGCGAGCAGCGACGGCCGGCGATCTCCTCGATGAAGTCCTCCAGCTTGGCCCCGAACAGCTTCCGACGCTTCGCCAGGGTCTGGAGGAATTGGACCTGCTTGTTCGTCGCCGGCTCGGGGTCGGTGGGCCTAGACTCCCGGTGGCCGTTTCGGGCGGGTTCCCCGTTCGCATGACCGTTGGAGTGGCCGTTGCTCGGGGGACGGGGAGGCCCCTCGGCGTCCCGGGAGGCGATGCGGTCGATCTCCTCGGCCTCGGCGACCTGACGGTCCAGGGCTTCCTCGGCGACGGAGTAGAGCTCCTTGATCCGTTCGATGACGGCCTCGGGGTCGTCGAGGGCGGCGTTGATCTCGCCCTCCAGGTTCAGCATGAACCCCCGGGAGTTGTAATCCTTGGACGTCTTCCTTGAGACGCCGACGTTCGCTCGGAGCATGGGCGGGCCCTCACTAGGATGGGGTGATCAGGATTCAGCGGACATGCGGAGTACCCCGCCCGGCGTCGGAAGGCGTTGGTCCGCGAGGGGGTCGGGTGACGCCGGGCGACGTGTGGGACGTGGTCAGTTGTTGCTGGCCGCCATCTCGAGAGCGAGCTCGAAGGCCCGCTGCTTGAGCCGGGAGCCGCTGCCAAACCAGGCGGAGTCGAGCCGACCGGCGGCACGATCGAAGTCCTCCTTGCCGCGGGTGGGCCGGTAGTGGTCCGTGTACTCCGTGACGGCGTTGAAGGCGGCCCACGTCGTCCCCCGGATCTGGGGGATGTCCTGGCCCTTGCCCTGCTCGTAGAGCCGGAACAGCTCGTCGCGGGTGTTCTGGGCCCGGCCGGGGTGGGCGTCCTCGGGGTCGGGGACCAGGGACTTGTAGTAGGCCGAGACCTGGGCGAAGGTCGGGTAGTGGCGGGCCATCAGGTCGAACCGGCCCTCCAGGTCGTCGAAGTAGCGGGCGGCGATGCCTAGGACGTCGCGGGCCCGCCGGATCTTGCAGACGAGGTTGCCCTCGTGGCGGATGGAGATGCCCTCCCCCCGGCCCTTGCGGTTGGCCGCCGCCAGCGTGTTGGCACAGACGACGCGGATCGAGGTGAAGAAGACCCGCAGGCACGACGAGCCGTCGTGGCTATTGGTCAGCAGGAGGTACTTCTCCGATACGTCGTCGGAGAAACGGACGCGGATCTGGCCGGGGAGCTTGGCCAGGAGCCAGATCTTCCCGCCCCGGCGGAGGGCTCCGGCGGTGTGGTAGCGGAGGCCGCCGTCGGCGACGATGGCGTCCAAGAAGGCGAACGCCTCGGCGTTTTGAATGGGGCGATACCGGTCGCCGACAACCCCCAGGACGTCGTCGGTGTCGGTGCGGACGACGGCCTTCTTGCCGTTGACGGGAATCCCGGCGGTGGTGGCCAAGTCGGCCAGGGCGGCCTCGTAGTCGAGGTTGGCGGCGACGATGGCCTCCCGGGCGGTGGCGGGGGCATCAAGACGCTGCCCCAGGCCGTGCCAGGGGGCGGCGTCGACGTACATCATTGCGGTTCGGCCGTTGACGGTGCAGAGTTCGTGGGCCAATGGTGGGTTCTCCTCGTGCGAAACTCCCCGGCCCTCCGTACGGACCAGGACGATCGTTCCTCACAAGGCAGTACCCGGTTCAAGCGGCTCGTTCGCTCGCCGTCCCACCCCCCGAACTTGCGTCAGTCGATGCGAAGGCCCGAGCGACATGGTCACGAGCCGAACCACCCAATCCGCTTATCGTACACGAGCACGAAGACCGCAGTCAGGAAGAATAGGCCGACCCCGAGCCCGACGAGCCAGTAGTTCGTGCCACCGTACTCAAGCTTGATCGGGAGGATCAGACTATGGCTTTCGAGGAGAGAGATCGCGACGCCTTCACCCTTGGAGAGGGAGACCTGGAGTCCGGTGGTCCCAGCGGTCAGAAGGAGGAGTGTCCCCATTATCCCCGAACGCGTTAGTGATCGGCTGGCTGCGGAAGGTGCCAGCTTCACCTGAGTGTCCCCGCGGATGACGAGGAAAATCACGAGGATGACCAGGGCCGCACAGACCCAGCCGGCGGCCTGCCCGGCGAAGTTAACGATGGGACCGATGAGGACGAGGAATCCCAAGGTGATGACGATCGGACCCATCCAGGCGGCCATCCAAGCCTGATGTGGAGCGGGGACGTGCTCGACCTTCGTGTTGGTGGCAAGGGCCCGGGTCAGCAGGACGGCGAAGGGTTCGTCTCGGACCGAGGAATCCCGGATGATGGAAATGCACCTAAGCGTATTGGGGTCGGAACGGTCGGCCTGAGCGACCGGCTTCGCGAGGCCGAGCCGGAGTCTCCCCGCCGTGAACGGAGCTACCTGGTCCGACATCGGGAAGTTCGGGGCGTAGAGGGTTTCCACGAGAGATGGGACGATGTCGTGGAACGTGCCGCAGTGCGGGCACGGGATGGAGCGAACCCTCTCGAGTTCCTCGGCCGAGTTCGTCTCCGTGATCGTCCCGTCCTCGTCGAAGGGGACTTCGGTGCACCGTAATCGCGTCCAGACAGTCAGGACGCTGAGTTGGTGAAGTTCCCGTGCCACCTCTTCCGCCGTGTCCTGGGGGACGCCCAGTTGCTGGGAGTCGATCCAAGGTTCGAAGAACAGCTCGCGGTGGATTCGGGGGTCAGAGTGCCCCGAGACGACCCTCGAGTTGAGGGCCGCAAGGACCGTCTCAACGCCGTGGAAGCCCTTGCATCTGATCCGCACGAGGGCGGCGGCATGCTCAAAAATGCTCTCGAATTCGGAGGATGACATGCTCCACGTCCTGGTCGGAGTAGGGCTTCGAGAAATAGAGCCGAGCCATGAGCCGCGTCAGTTCCTTGCTGACCTTCACCCGGTCGTAGTGCATCCGGACGTCCACGCCCGCCGGGTCTCGCTTCCAGGTGCCCTTTATACTGCTCCGGGCGAAGCCATTGTCGTACACCCACTCGGGGAAGTCGCGGATGTCCTGCCCGGTCCCCGGGGCCCCCTTTCGGCTCATGCTGCTCCTGAGGTACTGGTTCTCAGGCGTGTCGGCGTGAAGCTCGAAGTCGTCCCGGTTCAGGATGATATTCTTGTAGGCGTCGGCGATCTTGAACGGACGCAGCCTCAGCAGCCAGGCGGCCCCATGATCGCCGTACTGGGAATAGACAATCTGCGAGACGAAGGCGTAGACGCTTGAGGACGTGTCCACCCCGGGGGCCTGCTCGCGGATCGGCACCCTAAACTGGAGTAGTCGGCTACCAGCGTCCAGCTTGACGATCAGAGCGGCTCGCTCCCTCTCCCGCTTGCGGATGATCTCGATGTAGTCTTCGGACTTGGGCGTTTCGTGCTCGACCCAGTACTTCCGGACGGCGACCACCTTGCTGATGTGGATGTCCGGGGCGTCCGCCAGGATCCTCGTATAAGGTTCGAGGGGGATCGTCCAGAACTCCTCCAGGGACGTGGTCTGTGTGTTGAGGGTGGCGGGATTGTTCAGGCTCTCGCGGACCTTCCCCAGGTCCTCCTGAGCGACTTCGAAGACGCAGACATGCTGGCGGCCGGCGATCTCCGCCGCCTCCAGCACCTGGGTCACGGCCTCGGTCGAGATCCACCCGTTCGACAACGACTTGGAGATAGACTCGACGATGTCGTCATAGGTGGAGTTCTTGGCGGTGGTGATCTCGCCTCGCTTGAGGTTCTGGGCCTCCTTAACCTCCTCCAGAAGCCTGACCATCCGCTCGTTCAATTGCCGGCGTTTGAGGAACTGCTGGAGCCTACCCTTCTCGTCCGTGCCGAGTGGCGACGCTGTCGTACCGGTCATCCTACCCCCCGAAGAGTCTAGACGGCGGCATGCACTCGCCTCTCGGACCAAGATACGTCGGTACACCAACCCGTACAAGAACTTTTCGGCAAGGCATCGTCAGCGTGACTCAGCCCCCGGCGGCGAGGCGTGGTAGCCCGGAGCCGATTTGGCGTAGGTCGTCTGAAAGATCGTGTCCGACAGCCACTTCTTGAAGGCCGGGTTGTCGCTGAATTGCTTGAAGAGTTCTGTGTGGTCGGCGATCAGGTCGAGCATGATCCGCTGGAGGGCGTTGTCGTGTTCGATGCGGGCGTTCTGCTTGTCGGAATTCTTGATGGCGTTCTGGTAGGCCTTGTCGGCGGCGACCTTGGCGGGGATCTCCTGGGAGATGACCTCCTGGATCTTGTCCTGGTCCTTCCATTCGATGTTTCCAAACTGGTCATTGAAGGCCCGGATGATCTGGCTTAGGCGGTCCAGCTCGGGCTCGGGACGGCCACCGGCCCCGGG
Source organism: Paludisphaera sp. (assembly GCF_037189885.1). Taxonomy (NCBI): domain Bacteria; kingdom Pseudomonadati; phylum Planctomycetota; class Planctomycetia; order Isosphaerales; family Isosphaeraceae; genus Paludisphaera; species Paludisphaera sp. Next base: position 52,867 of record NZ_JBBCIR010000037.1, on the reverse strand, counting down.
GTTGGGGATGGGGCCGATCGAGGCGTCCTCGTCGGGGAGGGAGATCGCCATCTGGGACCGGACCTCGACGCGGTAGCTGTCCATGTCGATCGTTTCGAGGATGCCCTTGGACAGGTCTTCCTCCTTGGGGGCCGGCAGGCGGGGGGTCAGGAAGTTCAGGAAGATCGAGAGGCGTTCCCAGTCGGCGTTCGCGTAGGGCAGGATCGACGACAGGAAGCTGTAGGTGCGGACGAACGCCTTGGCCTTCCCCTTGAAGGCCACCTGCTGATCCTCGTCCAGGTCCGACGTGTAGACGGCCACGGAGGCGTCCAGGATCGGGTCGAGCTTCTCGCGGTCCGCTCCCTTGAGGTAGAGGTCGGCCAGTGTGGCGACCTCGGTGGGCGAATAGACCTGGTAGCCGTCCAGGTCGGCCTTAAGGTCGTGGAGCCGGTTGGGGTCGGTGGCCTCGCTGAGGATGGTCGTCCGGTAATAGTCCGAGAACGCGGCCTGGATGGTGTCGACGTCGTTCATGAAGTCGAGGATGAACGTGTCGTGCTTCTGCGGGTGAGCCCGGTTCAGGCGTGAGAGGGTCTGGACGGTCTTGATGCCCGAGAGCATCTTGTCGACGTACATCGTGTGGAGTAGCGGCTCGTCGTAACCGGTCTGGAACTTGTCCGCGACGATCAGGAATCGGTACGGGTCCTTCCGGAACGTCTCCGGGATCAGCGGGCTCGGGAAGCCGTTCATGGTGGCCTCCGTCACCTTCTGGCCGTCCACCTCGTGCTCGCCGGAGAACGCCACGACGGCCTTGAACGGGCTCTTCCGTTCCAGGAGGTAGGCGTCGAAGGCCCGCTTGTATTGGATCGCCCTGGCGATGCCGCTGGTCACGACCATGGCCCTGGCCTTGCCGCCGATCTTCTGCTGGGCGATCACCTGGTCGTGGAAGTGATCGGCCATGATCTCCGCCTTCTGGCGGATCGCGTGGTCATGGGACTCGACGTACTTCCGGAGCTTCCGCTGGGCCTTGCTGACGTCGAACTCGGGGTCGTCCTCCACCTTTTTCATGAGCCGGTAGTAGCTGGAGACCGGCGTGTAGTTCTTCAGGACGTCGAGGATGAACCCTTCCTCGATCGCCTGCTTCATCGTGTAGGCATGGAAGGGGCGGAACGTCCCGTCGGGCTGGGCGACGCCGAAGATCTCCAGGGTCTTGTTCTTCGGGGTGGCGGTGAAGGCGAAGTAGCCGGCGTTCCTGAGCTTCCTCCGCGACTCCATCACCCGGATGATCCGGTCTTCCTCCGTCTCCTCCTCGGGTATCCCCTGCTCCGCGAGGGCCGAGTGCATGGCCGAGGTCGTCCGGCCTCCCTGGCTGGAGTGGGCCTCGTCGATCAGGATGGCGAACCGCCGGTTCCGGTGCTGGTCGCCGATCTCGTCCAGGATGAAGGGGAACTTCTGGATCGTCGAGATGATGATCTTCTTCCCCTGCTCGATGAACCCCCGGAGCTGCCCCGACCCCTGGGTCACCGCCCCCACCACCGCCGAGACCTGGGCGAACCGCTTGATGTTGTCCCGGAGCTGCTTGTCCAGGACCGTCCGGTCCGTCACGACGATCACGGAGTCGAACACGGGCTCCCCGCCCTTCTTCAACTCGACGAGCTGATGGGCCAGCCAGGTGATGGAGTTGCTCTTCCCCGACCCCGCCGAATGCTGGATCAGGTAGCTCGACCCCGCCCCGTTCTTCCCCACGTCCCCCAGCACCTTCCGGACGACGTCGAGTTGGTGGTATCTGGGGAAGACCGGCCGACGTCGCGTCCTCCCCTTCGCGTCCTTCACCTCGACGAACTGGGCGTAGTTCTCCAGGACGTCCGCCAGGCTGGGCCGGGCCAGGATCTCCTTCCACAGATAGTCGGTCTTGATCCCCGAGGGGTTGGGAGGGTTCCCGGCCCCGTGGTTCCAGCCCCGGTTGAACGGGAGGAACCAACTGCCGTCGCCTTCCAACTGCGAGCACATCCATACCTGGGACTCGTCGACGGCGAAGTGGACCACGCAGCGGCCGGGGAGGAACAGCAGCTCCTTGGGGTCCCGGTCCCGCTTGTACTGGTTGATCGCGTCGACGTGGGTCTGCTTGGTCAGCGAGTTCTTCAGCTCGAACGTGGCCAGGGGGAGCCCGTTCAGGAAGACGGCCAGGTCGAGGGAGAGCTTCGTCTCGTCCTTGCTGAACCGGAGCTGGCGGGTGACGCTGAATCGATTGGCGGCGTGGAGTTCGGCGGCCTTGGCATTCCCGGGGGTCGGAATCCCGTGGTAGATGTCCACCGTGACCGGCCCGTGCTTGATCCCCCTGCGGAGGACGTCCACCACGCCCCGCTTGGTGATCTCGCCCTGGAGCCGGTGGAGGAACTGCTGACGAGACGGGCCCGGCTCCTCCAGGTTCAACGCCTCGACGACGTCCGGTTGGGTGGACCGGAGGAAGGTGAGCAGGTGAGTCAGGTCGACGGCGTGCTCGCGGTCGTAATCCTCGGGGCGGCCGGCGAGGTACCCGGCCTCCTCGATGAGGGAGTTGACCACGAGGGATTCGAGGCCTTTTTCAGACGTGTCCGTCGGCATCGTGAGGTCCGTCGATCCAGCCCGACCGAACGAGCCGGTCCCACGCCGCCTGGATCTGGTGGGGGGTGAACATCGTCTTGCGGGCGTTCCAGCCGTGGACCTTCAGGACGGCCTCGTCGACCGTCCTCGCTCCCTGACGATCGGCCACCCAATGCACGGTGGCCAGCAGCTCCATGCCGTAGGGGGACTCGAACCCCTCGATCAGCCCACTGACCCTCTCGAACCGCTCCAGCGTCTCGGGATGGCCGCGGAGGAATTCATAGCCCTCCTCGGCGGACCCTTCGGCCAGCTCGATGGGCTTCCTCGGGTCGTCCCCTCCTTCACCATACCCATGGATGTAGTGGCTTTCCATGGCCTTCAAGACGTGGCGGAGATTTTCGGCGTACGGGCCGTAGACGGCCTGCTTGTAGTCCAGCTTAAGCGGCTCGCCGGCCGCCTGGAGGAGATACATCAGCTTGTGGATCTCCAGCAGGGAGACCCCGACGTCCATCACCCCGGCGAGGTAATTCCGCATCAAGCCCAGGATGGCCGCCTTGGCCGTCGTCAGCTTCGGACGCCTCGTCCGGTTGACCATCTCCCGGGCCGGGGGGGCCTTGCCGGGCTCGAACAGGTAGGCGTCGACCTCCGGAACGGCGGCCAGGGCGTGCTCGATCAGGGGACGGACCTCGGACCAGTCCAGGCCCCCCAGGCCGCAGCCCAGGGGAGGGATCGCGATCGATCTGATCCCCAGTTCCCGGATGACCCGCACCAGATCCACCAGCCCGGCCTCGACGTCCTCGATCCGGCTGGCGGCCTTCCAGTGCCGCTTGGTGGGGAAATTGATGATCCAGCGGAGCCGTTCCAGGGTGGCCCGGTCGAAGACGAACATCCGGCCCGGGACGACTTCCCCGGCGTTGGCGGCCTTGCGGTAGGCCTCGTAGTTGTCGTCGAACGCACGGCGGAACTGGAGGGCGATCCCCCGGCCCATCACCACGACGCAGTTCACGGTGTTGACGAGGGCATCCGCTTCGTGCTTCAGGATGTCGCCGTGGGTCGAGTAAAGCATATCCGTCTGGTCCTTCAGCCGGTCCGCGGACGACCGCGTTCATTCTTTTGACAACCCCTCTCGGTAAAACTATTGCTGATTTGCCACGGCTGAAATATAAAACCAATAACGAGGGTGCCAGCAATCGCCTCGATGGCAACCAGAGTTCGAGCGAGGGTGGTGATGGGCAAGATATCGCCGTAGCCCAGCGTCGTGATGGACACAGTGCTTAGGTAAAGCATTCGCGAACAATTTCCGGACGCATGTCCGGGGAATCCTTCGTTCGCCGCGACATGGGCAACCATCTGATTATGCAGCAAGTTAGGAATCCGCAGCAAGCCAGCAACAATGGAACCATCTGGATTCTTAATACTAGCGAGCCGGTGCATCGGTTTATCCGAAGTATTCGATGTCATCCTAACAGAAACCACTGTCTGGCCTTCGGAAGGCAAAGGACTCAGCAAAAGCCCATCCTTGCCAAAGCAATCCATTTCAATTTCGAATTCAGGATCAGAAGGGCCGTCGAATCCAATAAGATCAAAATCGCTTCGCCCTAATTCGGGTACACGAGGAAGTCTAACCGTTCCTCGAAATCGGCCGTCGTCATACCGGAAATCGACGAGGTTGAGGTCGTTGACGTTTGCGACCCACTCATTCGATTTAAGAATCGCGCCGTCATTATTGTTTGACCGATAAGAATCAACCATGATTTGCCTCAGGCCTTCTTTGATAGCTGCACGGTCCGCAATCGTAGATCGCTCGAATTTCACAGTAGTGTGATGAAATTGGCCCGGCATCCGGGAGTACGCGACCGCGAACACGGCAATTATCAAGGCATATAAGCTCGCGTATTTCGACAAAGGCCGACAAATCCATTTCCTGAAGCATAAAGCCCAATTCTTCGTCGTGCCAAACAGGCTGGCTCCAAGACGCGTCACTTTACTCATTTTCACGACATGCCTCCATGAAATAATTGGCGAACAACGGTCTTGACACATTGCTGCCACCACGGGCCACTGGTGCTTCGGTTGAGCAAGCGATTCTACTGCACGGGCCACCCACTCACTACACCATTCCCGCTAGTGTCGTCCATCAACACGGGGAATATAGATTCCTCGTCCAGTTCACGAATTTATGAAAGTCGGCCTCCAGGTGGAGGATCGGCCGTTGCCCTTCCCGGTAGGTGATCTCCGGGTGGTTCCCGCAATGCAGCAGGTAGAGCATGACCGACCGGGGGCAGAAGTAGAACGGGACGTACTGCCCGACCTTCGTCCCCGGGTGGCAGTGGACCACCTGCTGTTCCAGCCTCCGCTTCTTGATCTTCGCCATCCCGATCGGCATCTCCGGCCCTCCCAGGGCCAGGATCTCCGCATCCGACCATAGGCCCCCGTCTGCGATGATCCGCCCCAGGTGCTTCCCGTGGGTGATGTGGTAGACCTGGGGCCGGGCGGGAGGAGGACTCATGGGTCAGTCCTTGTCGGTGGCGTCGGAGAGCGACACGGAGGAGTCGTCGTCCAGGGAGTCCTCATCGTCGGAGCCGAGGTAGTCATCTTCGGAGTCGATGGTGCCCAGGTCCTCAGGGAGGTGCTCGGCGTCCTCGCGGACGTCGAGTTTGCCGGTGACGACGTCGGAGATGAGGCGGGTGCGGTATTCCTGGAGTAGCTTGATCTCCGCTTCTGCTTGCGTTGACAGCCTGTTGATCTTCGCTGTAGACATCGACAAATCGTCAAGGATGCGGCTTTGTTCGCACGGAGGCGGAATTGGCAAGCTGAGATGTCGGATTTGCGTACAGGTTAGGGCACCCTTCGTGCTACCTGAATCGTCGCTCATGGCCCTCAGCCGCCTGTACATGGCTGTCAATGCGGCATGTAAATAGGCTGGCGTGACGATCGGTTTCTTGATGGTTATGAATGCTAGATGTTGGTTGATCGTCGCCTCCATCGCGAGGAGGGCCGATGTTCCGCGTGTTTTCCCTTGGCCCGTAATCGCCATGAGGACGCTTCCGGGAGGAACGATTGGAAGATGGCATTCTTTCAAAGCTTGACTTGTGACAAACTGGTCACTTCGTGTTATCACCCCTTGGTTCACGGTTGAGCTATTGAGCCAGGGGAAATCACCGTCAGACCAGTAATTGATGTTGCTTCGAGACGGTGTCGACCCGTTCCCAACGCGAGCAAAGTGGCCGACCTTCCATGTATCATATTGCCTGCCGGTCCAATCGCTAGATTCGCTGCTCGTCTGGTCTCTGCCCTCGTCGGGCAGAACCTCTGACAACAGGGCGTGCCTCTGTTCGCTAAATAAGTCGATCTGCCGCCGCTTGGCTTGGATGAACCGTCGGATCTTCCGGTCGACATGATCCAGGAAACGGACGATGGCGGCCTGTTCGTCGGGCGGGGGAATGTGGAGCCTCAGATCCCGCCACCGTTCCGTGGGGAGCCGCTTCGTTCCATGGCCTGATTCCTCGGTCAATCCCATAAGTCGATCGTTTGAGGCTTCTAGAGCATGTAGAAGGAAATGGGCATTGACGTGAGGAGAAGGGATAATCGCCTTCATGTCCTGATTGATCGCAGCCTTCACATGCGTTACGGCAATAGGAACTCGTCGAGCCAGAATCATCCCCCGAACTACCATGAGTACGGCGGGTGGGTCGTAGGCTTGGATCGAGGTCTCGCTCAGGGCAGTCTCTGTGATACCATTAATTGAACCCCATAGATTCGACGACTTCATGTCCTTTGGGCTGATCCAAGGGATATCGCCGTTCCAGAAATCTGGACGACCCATGCTCGGGGTTGATCCGCCGACAATTCGGCCACAATGTCTCAGCTTTCTCTCGTTCCAGTGTCTTGGGACCAGACGGATGCAGGGGTCATTGGAGTTCTTGTAATTCGAATACGGCCGGAGCGGCTTCATACCACCCCCTCCACATCCACCAAGATCTCCTGAAGCAGTCCCTCCGTCTGTCGTTCCAACGCTTCAATGTCCGCCCGAATCTCCGCCAGACTCCGAAGCTGGGGCGGCTTGTAGAAATGTCGGGTGAACGAGATCTCGTACCCGGTCCTCGTGCTGGACGGGTCGATCCAGGCATCCGGGACGTGGGGCAGGACCTCGCGTTGGAGAAAGCCCGCGATGCCCCCCTCTTCCAGGAGTGGGATTTGCTCGGAATCCCGGAGGTCGGAATCGGACTCGTACTCGACGACCTGGGACTTCCCACCGACCTTGATCTCGAAGAGGCCGTGCAGGGGGTCGGGAGTGGTCTTCTTGTGGACCTTCCTCACCACCGGGAGGCCGGCCTCGTCCACCCGCCCCTCGGCCTTGAACGCCTTGATCTCCTTCGGCGAGTAGGGCCGGTGGGGGTCGATGCCGACGACCCGCAGGGGACGTTCCACCGTGACCTTCCAGTAGCCGAACGCCTCGTTGGGGAAGACCTTCGACTGCTCGGACTCGGTCATGTCGTGGAAGGCGTCATAGATTCTCTGGATGTGCTCCTCGCCCAGCCGGCAGGTCTTCTTCCCCAGGTTCTTGCGGAGGGGCTCGAACCAGGACGTGGCGTCGATGAGCTGGACCTTGCCACGTCGTTTCGGCGACTTCCGGTTCGTCAGGACCCAGATGTAGGTGGCGATGCCGGTGTTGTAGAAGATGTTCAGCGGCAGGGCCACGATGGCTTCCAGCCAGTCGTTCTCGATGATCCAACGCCGGATGTTGGACTCCCCCTGGCCGGCGTCCCCGGTGAACAGGGACGAGCCGTTGTGGACCTCGGCGATCCGGCTCCCCGTTTCGGGCTTCATCTTGCTCAGCAGGTTCACCAGGAACATGAGTTGGCCGTCGCTCGACCGGGTGGCCATCGAGAATTCCTGGTCGTCCCCGTGTTGGACGAGAAACCGGGCGTCCTGGAGATCCTTCTTCCCCCCCATTCGCTCCTGGTCGGTCTTCCAGCTCTTGCCGTAGGGCGGGTTCGAGAGCATGAAGTCGAACTGAGTGGACGGATAGGCGTCGGCCGCCAGCGTGGAGCCGAACTTGATGTTGTCCGCCTCCTTCCCTTCACCCTTCAGCAACAGGTCGGCCTTGCAGATGGCGTAAGTCTCGGCGTTGATTTCCTGGCCGAATAGGTGAACCGATACTTCTTTGCCGTGGTCCTCGGCTAAATTCTTGAGGGCATCTTCCGCTACGGTGAGCATCCCTCCCGTGCCGCAGGCCCCGTCGTAGATTAGGTAGGTTCCGTCCGTGATCCCGCCGTTGATGGGGCGGAAGACCATTTCGGCCATCAGCCGGACGACGTCGCGGGGCGTCCAGTGTTCCCCCGCTTCCTCGTTGTTCTCCTCGTTGAACTTGCGGATCAGCTCCTCGAAGACGGTCCCCATGGAATGATTGTCGAGGCCGGGGAGCTTGACCTCCTTGCGACCGTCCAGGACGGGGAGCGGGCTCAGGTTGACGTTCGGCGAGAGAAACTTCTCGATCAGGTGCCCCAGGGCGTCGGCCTGGTCGAGCTTCTTGAGCTGGTTGTGGAAATCGAACTTGTCGATGATCTCCTGGACGTTGGCCGAGAACCCGTCCAGGTAGTCGCCGAAGTTCGCCCGGAGCTGCTTCGGGTTGTCCAGCAGCCTCCTCAGGGTGAACTGCGACGTGTTGTAGAACGCCTGCCCCGCCGCCTGCCTCAGCGGCCCTTCCTGGTTGACGATCCCCGCCTTGTCCAGCAGGGCCTTCTGCTTCAGCACCGCGTCTTTGGTCGGCTCCAGGAGGCAATCCAGCCTCCGAATGACCGTCATCGGCAGGATGACGTCCCGGTACTTCCCCCGGACGTAGACATCCCTCAGGACATCGTCGGCGATGCCCCAGATGAAATTCACGATGGCCGAATGTGTCGCCTGTTCCATGGTCACCGCCTCGGCTTCCTGCCGCCACCATCGCTCCAAGGCCCCGAACAAGCAAGTGGTCGCGTCTCGGGATCCGTCGCCATCGGCCCCGCATTATGGCTCCAACCGAGAATTCGTGAAGCCGAACGGCGGCGAAGACGTCGCCCGATCCTCCGAGACTTCGACCGGTCGACGTCTCTACGGCCCCGCCGGTCAAAGGTCGATCCAGGAGACGAGGCGTGCGTGCCGCATCCGACCGGACTTAGCGGCGAGGTCCAGGCCGGCGATCCACGCCCGGCGTCCCAGGTAGACCGGGGAGAGTCGAAGCTCGCCGGACGGGCCGACCTGGGTCATCGAGCGACGTTCGTCGTCCGGCCAGGCGGAGACCCATGCGATCGACCTCATGGCCCCGTCGGCCCCTCGACGGCCGAACTCGACGGCCCCGACGAGGCCCTCGTGACCCTTGCCGGGGGTTGCGGGTTTGGACCCGATGACGACGGCCTCGACGGTCAGCTCGGCCTTCCGCTTGAGCCAGAGGCGGGATCGCTCGCCGGGCTCGTAAGGCGAATCCAGCCGCTTCCAGACGGTCCCCTCTCCGCCGGACTCGACGATGCGGTCGTGGAAGGCGGCCTTGGCCGCGACGTACGTCGGGACGATCTCCAGGTGGGGATTGTCGGCGGCCTCCGCGGCTCGGCGGAGCAACTCGAGCCGGTCGTAAAGAGGGAGATGCGTGACGTCCCGGCCCAGGTGGGACAGCAGATCGAAGGCGTGGAACCGCAGCCGGGCCTTCTGACGATCCTGGATGAGCCGGGCCTTCTCGGGGCCGGCGGCGAGGATCGCGACGGCGGCCTGCAGGGGGTGGGCCGACGTGGTGGCGCCGGTGTCGATCTCGGCGACGGGGCAGACGAGTTCGCCGTCCAGGATGGTCCCGGCCAGGCGGTCGAGGCCGGCGACGAGGTGGGGGAGGTTGGCCTGGAACTCCGACAGGCGGTAGCTGACCTGCGAGATCGTGCGGCCCGTAATCCTGACGCCGTTTCGACCAACGTGGAGAAGGGCCCGGACGCCGTCCTTCTTCTCCTGGACGCACCAGGCGTGCTGGTCCCGCTCGATGGCCGCGGCTTCGGCGGATGTAAGGTCGTTCCATGAGCCCAGGAGCATCGGCATGACCTGGGCCGGAAGCGGCTCGTCTGGATGGGCCGTCCGCCAGTGGTAGTCCTGAAGGGCGGCGAGGAACGGCTCCTTGCCCGCACGTCCCCGAGCCTCCAAGGCGATCCCGAGAGCGGCACATTCGCCCCGTAGCTCCGCCAGCGTCTTCACGATTCGGCCTCCCGGGCGTCGGACCCGCATGGGCCTGATCGCCGACCGATGTACCCGAACGATCGGCGATCCGGGGGGGTGGAGCACCACCGGGGCTCGGCCTTGGGGGGCATCCGGTGGGCACCGATAAGCCGCTGGACGAAGGCCTTGGGGATGCGGTGCCGTTCGGGATGGCGGGCCAGGCCTGATCGACCCCGCTGGAAGGCGACCAGGTCGAAACGCTCCGGGAGGCCGGTACGGCCGCGGGTGAACGCCCAATCCGCGTCATGCTCGACCTAGAGGAGGCGGTCGGGCTTCAAATCGTGGTCGCGGACGACCTGGACGGCCGGGAGGTCGGCGGCGTCGGCGACGCTGGCGCCGAGATTGGATTAGACCTCGGCGACGATGACGACGGTGGGGCGGTCGGGGTCGCCGCCGCAGTTGCAGCAAAGGTAGGGACATCCGCCCCAGGCCTTCGGCCTCGACGCCATAGACATGGCCCCCCTCCTCGCGGAGCTAGGGCGGCATGGGCCGGGCCGGGGGCGTCGCCTTATGAGTCGTCTCGCCATCAGGATCTCCGTCGATGATCGTCCGGGCCGCTCCACCAGGGCTTCGGGGGCCCCGTGCTCGTCGGCACGACCGGGGGCGATCGGCACCTCTCGGTCGCCTGGCCGCGTGGTCGGCGGCCCGTCGCCCGGTGCGGGATGCATACGCCGGGCTCGATGGTTCAGGGCCGTGGGCCGTCCTCGTGCGATGACCCGGCCGGGCCGTGCCCGTCGGCGTCGACGGCGGCGGCCGCTTGGCCGTCGCCTTGACTACGGATGGGCCTGGCCGACAGCATGAGGAGGGCCATGTAGTCCTTGAAGGCCAGGCCCGAGTCCAGGGCGGCCGTCCGGGCCCTCCGCCATGCCTCGTGCGGCACGATGACGTGTAAGGCCCGAGGCGGGGCGACGGCCTGCTCCAGGTCGCTGAGGACGCGGGGAGGCCCGGGAAGTCGTCGTCGGTCTCCGGACCGATTCGAGTCTCGAGACATCGTTAGTCCTCGCTTTCAATGGGGCGGGGACGAGGCCGCACCCGCCCCTAGGGGTGGGTGCGTCGGGGTCGTCCAGGCCTCGGACCGATCGTGCGGGCTTCGCCGCCCGAGATCCTTCCGTCATCCTTTTCCTCGACTCGTCGTTCTAAACGTCCGTACATATTTCGGCTTGTGCCGAAGGCACAAAGCCATGCTCTGATCCTGGTCCGGTTTCCGTGTCTAGTCTCGTCCGCGAAGCGGCGTGGACGCGATTCGTTTGGTGTGTCGTGTGGTGAAGGTGGAATGCTTCTACTAGTGCTAGTTCTTCTTCTGCTGCTGGATCAAGCGGTTACGGTGAGATTCACTCACCGGGGCTCTTCACTGTATTTCGGCCAAGAGTGAGGCTCGACGAAATCCGGGAATCGGCACGACTTTCACGGCTTTCGTAACTTCCATACCCCTCCCATCGGTTCGCTCCAGCCAGGTTTCGAGGTCGGGTGATGCGAGCCGTGGCCGCGAGGTCCGAACCGTCCAGGATGCTGCAGCCGCGAGACGGGTTCTCGACGGTCGAGCGAGCCTCCGACACGGCTTGAGACGGTCGGCGCCGGCCTGACCGGACGTCGCTGTGAACTGATGGAGGTATGGGCGGGCGCCGAAGTTGGGCCGCGGTCGACCGTCGGGTGCCTTCTCGAAGGAAGAGGCATGAGCGGACGTCACGGCGTTCCAGGCCTTCCCGGCGTCGCTGACGGACGTGGTCGGCCGTGAAGGGGGTGCGATCGGGCTACGGGAAGGCGACCATCAAATCCCGGCGGCCGTCGCGGTGGGGCCCGCGAATCACCGCGAAGACGGGGCTCCACGCCCCCGTGGGCGTCCGTCGCGTCTTCGCGTCCGCCGTCGGACGTTCGCCCCGGTGATCGAGCCTTTATTCACTTTCGGACTCCCGATGGCTTCGATCATTCGCCGGCGACGGATCGACGGGTTGATTTGGCGCCGTCTCCTCGCCCCCGAGAGCAACTCGTCCTTCGTCCGCGAAAGCCGCTTCAAACCATCGCACATCAATATAACCTCATGTTTATTAATTATCAATTATCATACGTAAGAGCTGCCGCACATCTTCAATAGAGTGCGGCAGCCTATTCACGTCGGAATCCGAGCGTCGGCATGGCCGTCATCAGTCGAGCTTAACTACCCAATCCTCCTCCACGAAATCCAGGGTGAGCCCTTCGTCGTCGTCCAGGGACGCCTGGGCCAACGCGTGCAACGCGGTGCCGACGACCCGGTTGCTCTTCTCGACCACCCGCATGATGGCCTCCGGCTCCGCCCTGATCCCCCAGTCGTTGCAGCGATCGGCGAGCCAGCACGCCATCTCTTCCTCGGAGGGCGGTTCGGTGCCGAGCTTGAGGAGCCGGTTCAGGAACATGTCTTCCAGGCCGTCCGGCTTAGCGGTGCTGAAGAACCAGATGGCCTCCTTGTCCTCGACGGCCTTCAGCAGCATCTCGTCCATGCCCCTCTTGGTCAGTCGGTGCACCTCGTCGAAGTAGAATATCCGGATGCCGCCGGACTCATTGCTCATGGAAACGAGATGGTCGCGGAGCTGTTCCGGCGTATGGATCAGGGTGCAATCGACGACGGCGAACTGGATCGGGATCGACTCCTTTCCGTCCGGGCCGTAAGCCGCGAGCGAAGCTTGGAGGCCCTGCAGGCCGCTCAGCTCGGGCCTCTGGCGGCAGGCTTCGCACGAACCGTCGCAGGGGTCGAAAGTCTGCTCGTCGAGCCGCTTGCAGATGATGCAGCGGACGAGGTGCTTGACCATCGCCGTCTTCCCGCTCCGGCTGTCGCCGAAGAGGAGGAAACATGGCTGGTTCAGGTCGACGATCGCTCCCGCGTCGGCCATCCGGCGGACCTTCTTCACGAGATTCATGAATGCTCGCTTGATACGCCGATTGCCGATGAAGAGATCCCACCTCGGGGGCAGCCACCGAAGTATGTCTGGGCGAATGATTGCACGCGCGCATGAAGTCGTCGAACTCATGGCCGTTGATCCTTATGTAGTTTCCGTGGGACGGTCTCGGGACAGCTTCGACTGGAGAATCGAGAGGATGGACGACTTACCGTCCTCCGGCGACAAGTCGTTCGCCTGATAAGACTTCTGGGCGGACGATTCGGCGGACGGTTCCTTGCTGAAATCGTCCAACCGCCTGAGCACGGCCTTGCAGCCGTTGGAGCGGGTCATGGCGACCTTGATGCCGAGCTTTTCGAGCACGGGCACCAACTGTCGCAGCTTACGGCTGAGGACGTTCGGGCCGCCGGGGAAGCGGCTCTTGTTGACGACCAGGAGCCCCCGGCCCTTGGCGAACTTGCTCAACTCCTTCCACAGGTGCTCCATGCCCTGTTCGTAACGGGGCTCCTTCCGGGAGCCCATGAACTCCATGACGACGGCGACCACGGGCTCCGTTTCGATGAAGCGGAGCAACTCCGGGTCGGTGATCTTCGAGGTCTTTACTCGCATCGACCAGCCGGAGAGTGCGTGGACGATGCGATTGGCCTCCCGCTCCGTCAGAAGGACTTTATCGCGTTCCCAGGCGAACAGGGTCAGCCAGCTCCGGACGTCTATATCAAATAACAACTGGTTGATCGCGGGGAGACCCGGCTCGTCATCGTCCTCGTCTTCCTCGACGTCGCAGGAGATGTAGGGCTTGCCGACGAGATTGCGGTAGAGGCGGATGCGGCCTCGCTCGATCTCGTCCACAAGCCGTCTGAGGACGACCACGCCGTTCGGGGGTTCCGGGGTTCTACGGTTCATCGCTTCGGCCCTCTTGATGTCGTCCATCCCCTTCCCTGGGGGCAAGCGTCCGGGTCTCCAAGAGCAATCTAGCGGGCCGCGGTCTCCATCAAGTCGCCATCTCGGTCTCCGCGGGGCGACCGTTTTACTTTGGCTCACGCTTGCATACGTAGCCCCCTTTGATTCCAAGCCGCCAGGGGACCTTTAATCCGGCGAGGTCCACGTTCGCCCGGTGGACGGCCGATTTCAGGTTTCCGTATGTGGTCTCGTCACCCTCCCAGACCGCCTCTTCGACTCGCTCGACGGTGGCCTTGTCCACGTCCCAGAGGACCTTCAGGAGCCGCCACGATTGAGGTCGGACGTCGAGGATCTTGTCCCTCCACTTGACGGGGTGCCCTGGTCCCTCCAGCACGCCGTCCAACTGCTGGGAGACTGATCCGCCCCCCGGCGTCGGAACCTTCGTCGTCCGTTCCAACCAGGCGGTGAACTCGTCGGCGGCGTCGTAGAGCGTGTGATTGCGAGCCCTCGTCTCCCGGAGGAGTCGCCGCCAGAGTGCCCTGCCGCGGGCGGGCAGCCGATTTCCGGGATAGGTCCGCTCCAGGACCGCGACGGCTTCGTGAAGGGGGTGGCCGGCATCGACGGCCGCCGGGAGGTTCCAGCATTCGGAGTTCACGACGAATCCATGGCGGTCGAGGGCGCCGATGACGGCGTCGACCGCCTCCGCTCGTCCCGCGTCGTCGTTCGCTTCAGGCATGGGTTCCATCTCACTTAAGGAGCGTGTGGGGGATGGCTACGCGGCCGCATGGCATGCCGCCTCGCGGCGGCCGGTCGCCGTGTAAGCCGGCCCGAACGACGGGCGGCCGCGTCGTGCGGCCGATGAGTCCCGAAGCCCGGTTCTTCCAGGGGCCGCTCATGAAGTCCCGTCCCGTTCGGCGTGGGCCGTCTCGCGTGGGCCCCCGCCGTCTCCATCTAAAGGGGTGGAGATGAGAGATCGTTACGGCGATGGTCGACGACGTCGCCCGTCAGAGGCCGAGCTCGTCGAGATCTTCCTCTATGCGGCGATGACGGACGGATTCCCGTCGGTCGGAACTCCGACGTCGTCCCGAGCTATCCGCGCCGAGCATCCTTGATGGAGCTGGGGACGGGTCCTCGTCGGCCTGTGACAGGCGGTCGAAGAACCGCTGCAGGGCCCGGAGGCTCGTGAACCTCTGGCCCCCAATGCGGATGGACTCCAGGCGGACGCCGCGGTAGCCGTGGGTCCACCAGCGATGCACCGTGGAGATGTGCGGCTTGCGGCCGAGGCGGCGAGGGGGCAGGAGTGCGGCGACTTGCTTGGCGGATAGGAGGTCTTCGTCCGAGATGCCGATCCCCCCGGAGGGTTCGGCGGCATGCCGGACGACCCCCGCGTCCGCGTGGCGTACCGCGGGACCGGAGGCCGGACCTGGATTCGAGGGGTCTCGGCCCTCGAGGCGACAACCCCTCCCCGAAAGCCCCTCGGACGCGGGACCGGAAAGGTTGATCGCTTGATTATGTGCTGATAAAACACTGGGTGCGGGGAGGCTTCTCGGCGTTCGTGGAGGCACGGCCAGACCTCATCGCGGCGCCCGTGAAGGCACGCAGGATGATAAGATCTGGCCGAAGTCGCGAGAGCCAACCCCGCGATGCAGCGGCTCCCGTACCCGGAACTCCCGGGCATGGGCAACCAACCGGAAGGGCACCCACCCATTGCTTGTTTTGGGGCTCTACAGGCATCGCGATCGGTGCCCTCGGGGTGCCAAGCCTTGCTGATACCGAGGTCGATTTTCGCCCCCGCCCGCCGCCTACGTCAACCCCGCCGGGGACTTCGCCCGAAAATCGGGCGATCGTCACCCGATCCGACGCATGACCTCCATGCCCTTGTCCCTGTCCTCCTCGGCGTAGATCTGGGCGGCCCGGACGTCCTCGTGGCCGAGGACGACCCGCGAGGCTTCCAGGCCGAACAGCTTGCGGATCTCGGTCCCCCTGGCGTGACGGATTTGGTGGGGGTGCCAGCTTGGGACGTCGGCCTTGCGACACGCCGACTGGATGGCCCGGCGGTAGCTGGCCACCGTGTAGCATTCGCCGGGCCGCTTCCGCGGTCGGGCCTTGGATCTGTCACGCTGGCTCGGCTGGACTCGCGTCCTGCGACGCGACCGCATCAGCTCGCGGCGTTCCCGCATCGCCTCCGCCGGGCTGAACAGGAAGGCCTCTCGGTCCTCCTTGAGCCAGGGCCCGAGCAGCTCCTGCCCGCGAGGGCCGATATAAATCTCTCGATCCTTGCCGTGATGCTCCGTCTTGTGCCTGGACGGGGCGTAGACCCAGACGTCGCCGCTCGCGTCCAGGTCGCCCGTCCGTATGATGACGACCTCCCCGGGACGCATGCCGGTCAACCTTTGGAGCTCGATCATGGCCCAGACCTGACGGCAGACGTGGGGGCGGACGGCCTCGACGTCCTCGGCCGGCACGGGCTTGACCGGCGGCTTCTCGCGGGCCGAGGTGCGTCCCTTGCGGAGCCCCGCGACCGTCCGCAGGGCTTCGTGGACGCCGGGGGGCACGAGCTCCTCCGAGACGCCCCACTTGAACATGCGGACGATCCGCCCGACCCGGCGGTTGATCTCGGCGCGGCAGTTGCCCGCCCGGACCATCTCCTCGCGGACGGCCTTCAGGGCCAGGGGGCCGAATTCGCCCACGGGGGCGGAACCGTAGAGGCGGCGGACGAGCCTGAGCACGAGCCGGATGTTGCCGGGTTCGACGGTCGGCCGGCCGTCCTTGAGGTAGTAGCCGTCGGCGAACTTGACGTAGGCGAGGATCAGTTCGTTGACGGAAAGGCTTGCCCGAGCCTCGGCGTGGGACGGGGCGCCGTCCGGCCCGACCCGGCCGCGAGCGAGCCACTCGGCCAGGAGCCGGCGATACTTCTCGCGGCTCTCCTCCGAATCGTATCGGCCCAGATAGTAGTCCCTCCCGTCGATGCGGACGACGGCGAGATCCTTGGGCTTGTAGTGGCGGTACTTGGGCAGGCGGGATGGGGTGGGCGTCGACATCGAGCGGTCCCTCGTCCGGGCGAGTAGTACCGGTACTACTCGGTCGAGACTTCCGGGCCGCTCCGCCGACCGTCGGCGGGTAAGCTGTTAGTGCTTTCGGCGAAGTGAGTTAGGTGAAGTGGAGCGGAAGGGGATCGAACCCTCAACCTCAGCATTGCGAAGGGATCCGGGGGGCGTGACGGCACGATTGTACCCGGGGGGACGGTCACGCCGCCGCGCGTCGAAAAGTCGTCGGGAATTCACGTCCGCCTCGCGGCGCGGCGTCCTAAGTTGCCCCGGGCGCCCCGGGTCGTCGGCACCACGGTGGGGGCCGGGCCGGGCGTCGGCGCTGGAGCGAGCCGCGATGGAGCGGGATCGGGAGCGGATGCCCTGGGGCGAGTTCGCCCGTCGGATCGATCGCATCTACACGGGGCCGCAACGCGCGGCCGGCACCAGGAAGAAGATGGCGTACGTGCTCCGGCTCTGCCGGGGGCTGGGGGCCGAGTCCCCGGCGGACCTGACCACGGAGTTCCTCGCCGGGTTCGTGGCGGCGCGGTCGGAATCGGTGTCGCTCAACACGATCCGGGGCGAGCTGCGGTACCTGAAGGCGGCGGTGAACATCGCCGTCGAGGAGGAGTGGATCGACAGGCGGCCCCGGTGGAAGCGGGTCTGGCCGCGGAAGTCGGTGAAGGTCCGGAGCAAGCTGCACTCGATCGAGGCCGTGGGGAGGGTGCTGGCCCACCTGAAATCCCGCGCCGTGGACTGGGAAGGGTGTCGCCTCCACGCGCTGTTCGCGGTGTATGCCTACACGGGGATGCGGCTGCGGGAGGCGCTGCATCTCCGGCTGGAGGACGTCCGGCTGGACGACCGGATCGTGGACGTCCGGCATCGGGCGGCGAACCGGCTGAAGACCGAGTCGGCCGAGGGGCCGGTGCCGGTCCCGGAGGAGCTGGCCGAGGTCCTGGCGACGTGGCTGCCGATGGCCGGGCCGGGGTGGCTGTTCCCGGGCCGCAAGGGCCGCGGGCCGTGGACGGGCGGGGCCTACGGGTCGCGCCCGACCGAGGCCATCAAGCGGGCCGGGGAGGAGCTGGGGATCGAGGTCCTCACGCCGTTCGCCCTCCGCGGGACGTTCGCGACCCACGCGCGGGAGGAATGGGGGCTGAACGCCCGCCAGCTCATGCGAATCCTCCGGCACACGACCGAATCGACGCAGGAAGCCTACCTGCACCGGGACACGTCCAGGATGGTCGCCTCGGTGGCCTCGGTGTCCTACTTCCGCGCCTCCTGACGCGCGGCCCCTTCCCCCGGCGGACGGCGACCGGCCGTCCCCGGGGCGTCACCTCCACGGCCTACACCTCGGCCGCCTGACCCTTCCGTCGCGTCCGCGACGGGGGGACCGTCGCGGGTTCCTCACTTCTTATCGGGAGCCTGTAGAGATGCTGCGCGCGTTGCTCCGGCTGGCGGCCTATCCGCCGGCGATCGTCCTCCACCTCGTCTGCCTCAATCACCGCGATCGGTCGGATCGGTTCGTCGCCGACGACGGGGCGCCCGGGCCCTATCACGACCGGGGGGCCCGGTCCCGCGAGGCCCTCGCGGCGGCGTGGGCCTGGTGGTCGCGCCTCGTGACCTTCGACGTCGTCGTCCTGTCCGGCGCCCTCTGGATCGTGCTGGGGGAGCTGGTGATCCGTCGCGGCTGTCGCGAGGGGTGGTGGCCCGTGCTGGGGGGCTATCTCCGCGACGCGCTGTCGGGGCGGTACTGAGCCGAGCCGAGGATTACCATCCATAGGAGAGCGATCATGTCTCGACACGTCGCGGCGGGTGTGGACTTCGAGGAAGGGTGGCTGGAGCGGCTGATCCGCCCGGAGCGGGTGACGGTCACGCTGGCGTGCGACGGCTGCGACGTCGCGCTGGCGAGGGCCTGCCCCTACGACCAGGCCGAGGACCAGGTGGAGGCGTTGGAGTTCCGGGCGCGGCTGGAGGGGTGGGCGGTGCGCAAGGTCGTGGTCGCCTGCCAGGGGGAGCGTGACTACTGCCCGGACTGCCTGGCGAGGCTGCAATCCGGCCTGGTCACGCTGCTGGGGGAGGAGAAGTACCGGGCGATCCCCCGGGGCTTCACGCTGGTGGAGCTGCTGGTGGTGCTGGTGATCGTCGGCATCCTCTTCGCGGTCGCGGCCCCGGTCGTGCGGACGATGTGGGACTCGCGGCGGGTCGACTCGGCCGCCCGCCTGGTGCAAGGCGAGCTGACGGCGGCGATCGCGAGGGCCCAGCGCGACGGGGCCGCGGGGCTGAGGCTGGTCCCCGATCCGGCCTTCCCGGTCGCCCGGCTGGCGGACGGGTCGATCGACCCGTCGAGGCCGCTGGCCTACTCGCGGATCGAGCCGCTGAGCCTCCCCCCGGCGATCAAGGACGGGCGGGTCTCGATCCGCTCGACGTTCCCGGCCGGCTTCCCGGCCGGCGCGCTGATCCTCGAACAGGAAGTCTCGCGGGACGAGGGCGGGATCCGCGTGCTGGAGGAGCCGACCGCGTGGGCCTGGCGGGTCCGGCTGGGCGACCGCGTCGAGCTGGCGGGGCGGTCCTACACGGTGTGCGGGCCGGTGGCCTCGGCCAATCCCGAGGGCTTCGTCAACTACCCCGGCCCCGGGCCGCTGACGGGCCTGGACCGGGGCGACGGCCCGGCCGAGTGGTTGATGCTGGTCAACGGCCTGGACGACGACGGGGACGGCCACGTCGACAACGGGTGGAACGGCCGGGACGAGAACGGCGACGGGACTCCGGACGACCCGATGGAGTGGACCGAGGAGGAGTCATGGGGGCTGACCGCCCCGGTGCTGGCCTCGGCGTACGCGCTCTACCCCCGGCCCGCGGCGACGCCCTCGGCCGGCGGGGTGGAGCTGGCCGGGGCGGTGGTCGACGCGACGGGGTGGGCGGCCCTCTCCCCCCCGCGATCCCGGCTGCCGGTCGATCGGCTCTCGGGGACCGTCGACCTGGTCGTGCATCCCGACGGCCGGGTGGAGCCGACGACGCGGTACGCCCGGTCGGCCGGCGTCAGGCTCCTCGCCCGCCCCTACCTGCACTTCTGGGTCTGCGACCGGGAGGCGGTGGACGCCCCCTCGGAGGCCCTCGCCCGGCTGGTGACGATCAACTCGCGGACGGGCCTGGTGACGAGCGGCGAGGCGGACCCGGCGGACCCGGCCGCGGCGTTCCGGGCGGCGGAAGGGGGTGGGGATTGAGCGGCGAGGCGATCATCCGGGGGCCGGCGGTGGCCCCCGGCGTCCGGTGCCACTGGTGCGGCGGCGATTGCGAGGTCGCTTTCTGCCCCGGGCATAACTACCTCCCGGGCCGATACGTCCGCTGCCTGTCGCTGGCCTGCCACGCGGCCGGCCCGGTGCGCAAGACGAGGCGGGAGGCCGTGGAAGCCTACTCGCTGGCACTGAAGGCGGAAGGGGGTGGCTCTTGAGCGGGACCGTCGACCCCGCCGACCGGATCCGGATCGGCGAGACGCTGCGGATGAAGTTCGTCGGCGGCGAGCTGGTCGCCGAAGTCGTCGAATGCGACGGGTACAACGTGATTTGGGAGACCCCCGACGGCCGCCAAGGCCGGATGACGGGCCGTCTCTGGGACCTCAACCGCGAGCGGCAACGGACGGCCGCGGAGACGCGATGCGAGGGGTCGTCATGAGGGCCGCGGCGGGCGTCGTCGTGGTCGCGTGGCTCGGGCCGGCGGCGTGGCTGGCCCTGTACTACTTCGTTCGCTTGAGGGGGAACCCATGAAGACTCGCCGTTGCTGCTGGCCGGGATGCGGGGCCGTGGTCCCGGCCTCCATGTGGGGCTGCAAGGCCCACTGGTTCCGGCTCCCCAAGTCGATCCGAGATCGGATCTGGGCCGCCTACCGCCGCGGCCAGGAGGAGGACGGATCGTTCTCGCCGCGGTACGCCGAGGCGTTCAAGGCCGCGAGGGAATTCGCCCTGAAGGCGAACGCCGTCGAGGCCCAGGAACAGACCCAGGGGACGCTGCCCATATGAAGACTACCCAATTGAAGGAACGGCCCATCCTATTCAGCGGGCCGATGGTCCAGGCCATCCTGTCGGGCCGGAAGACGCAGACGCGGCGGGTGTTGAAGCCCCAGCCGGAGCCGTGCGAGGGTGATCGATATCGGTGGGCGCCGCCGGGTGCGAGGTACGACGCGGGCCTCGGCATGTGGATCCCGCTCACGACGTGGCGGGCCGACGTGGAGGTCATGAGGAGCGGCGCGGCGGGCATCGCCGAGTTTTGCCCCTACGGCACCGTCGGAGATCGGCTGTGGGTGCGGGAGACGTTCGCGCCCCGGCTGGACGTGGACCCGCGAGAGGAGCCGTTGAAGGCCCGCGATTACGCGCTCTACCGGGCCGACGGATCGTCCCTCGACGAGCCGCATTGGCACCACTACCCGGATCGGTGGACGCCTTCGATCTTCATGCCCCGCTGGGCCTGCCGCATCGTGCTGGAGATCACGGACGTTCGCGTTGAGCGGCTGCATCGGATCAGCCAGGACGACGCCGCGGCCGAGGGCTTCCCTTGGCTGGACGACCCGATGGAGCTGCCCCCCAAGGGCCGTTTCCGCGAGACCTGGCAGGCCCTGAACGGGGAGGCGAGTTGGGACGCCGATCCCTGGGTGTGGGCGGTGACCTTTTCACGGATCGGAGGTGAGTGATGGGATACCTGACCGGCATCGAGTGGTGCGACCACACCTGGAATCCGTGGCGCGGCTGCGCCCACGCGGCGAGGCATCGGGACGGGACCGGCGAGGCGCCCGAATGCCTCAACTGCTACGCCGAGGACGGTTCGCGGCGCAACGCCGCGAACCTGGGGGAGTGGGGCCCGGGCAGCGCCCGGGCGGTGGGCGTCCCCGCCTACTGGGACCTCCCCCGGAAGTGGGACCGGAAGGCCGAGGCGGACGGCGTCCGGCGGCGCGTGTTCTTCGCGTCGTACGCCGACGTGTTCGAGGATCGGGCCGACCTGGTCCCGCACCGGCGGCGGGCGTTCGACATCATCGACGAGTGCCCCAACCTGGACTTCCTGGTCCTGACCAAGCGGCCGGAGATGGTCGGGACGCTGTGGCCGTGGGGCCGCGAGACGCGGCGCGAGAACGTGTGGCTCGGGACGACGTGCGGGCACCCCGACTCGCTGTGGCGGGTCGACGCCCTGCTGTCCGTCCGGCACCTGGCGGCGCTGGCGTTCGTCTCGGCCGAGCCCCTGCTCGCGCCGCTGGACTTCGGCGGCCGGCTGGGGGGGATCCGGTGGGTCATCGCCGGCGGCGAGAGCCGACTCAGGGGCGAGCCCCGGCCGTGCGACCCGGAGTGGATCCGGGGCGTGGCGATGCAGTGCGAGCTGGCCGGGACGGCGCTGTTCGTCAAGCAGCTCGGCGGCAACCCCGTCGGCCTGTCGCTCTCGCACCCCAAGGGGGGCGACATGGAGGAGTGGCCGGAGGACCTCCGGATCCGCGAGCTGCCGGCGGTCGCCGCGGCGGGGGTGGCGTGATGTCGAGGGCATCCCTGGTGATCGGGGCCGTGTGGAGCGGCGACGGCCCGCCGTCGCATGACGACCTGGAGCGGACGCTCCGGCGGGTGATCGTCGATCACGTCCCCGGCGAGGCGTGGCGGATCGACGTCGAGCGGTGCGAGCGTCGGGCGAAGGATCCTCCGAACCTGATGAGGGTCCGGGCCCGGGGCCCGGCGGATGCGATCGTCCCGCTGGTCCATGCGTTCGAGGCCGGCGGCGTGTGCGACGACTGGCATGCGGTCGACTGACCGAACCATGTCCCGATGATCGGTAACGCAAGGCGACCGGCCCCTGCGAGAGGCCGGTCGCCTTCGTCGTTCCCAGAGCATGACAACCTGCGGCTATCCAAATCTAGGCCTGAAGCGGCTAATCTTGAAGGGGAGAGGCCTCCTCGACGCCGTGATCGGGGGGGCGTCCGCATCCGCGGACGCTCCCGTGGTTGTCTCGATCGCGCCCTGCGAATTATCGATGTCCGACAACCCTCGAACGGTTGGTTCTAGTGGGGCGGTCGCGGTGGGGTCGGCGTGCACCGACGAGAGCTCGTCGCCAACAATCACCTGCGCGAAGGCGGAATCATAACCCGGAGGTGAAGGGGACATCGATGAAGCTACGGTGTGAATGACGTTGCCGGCCGACCTCTTACGAGGCCGTTTCCTGCGTTTGCGATGACCTCGATCGCCCATCCTCGCTCCTCACATAGATCGAAAATCGCAGGGTCATATCAGCCGAACTTCGTGCTCACTGCTGTCCTGTTTGACGATGATGCGTGAGCCTTCTTCGACATGCGTCCAGATGAAGTCGTACAGCGCCAAGGCACGTCTAACGACCTCGGCTTGGCTGTCGGCTCCTGTCCGGTCTAGCAGCCCTATCAACTTCGAGTGCACCTGCTCGGACATTTCGAGATTGAGTCGATGCGGCTTGTTTCCCCTCGGCAGTCGGGGCATGGGAACGCTTCCTGCCCACTCGAGGAAGATGGAAGCGAAGAATCGGCACGCTCGTCAAGAACACGATCCCCGCGACAAAGCCTTCCCTCCAAGGCGAAAGCAACCGGGCGGAATCGTGCGAGATGACGTACGCAAGGAGGCAGAGGCTGGCTTGTGAGGTGATAGTGAGAAGTTTCTCTGGAGAACGAGAAGCCAGGGCCTCTACGGCCCTTGCCCAGACGGACCCCGGAACCTCGGCGATCCCCTCCCACGCCTCGAAATCCGGCGCGAGTGGGGGCGCGTCGGATTGCTTCCGGGCCGATACAGCGGACGGCAGCTTAGCGGACTTCTGAGCGCTCATGCCTCGGCTTCCCCTTTCGGGGGAGCCGACAGCAGGAACGCAGTCGAAAAGTCGCGAGTAACATGACTCGTGGCTCCCCGTTTCTGCGTTCTACCCGGCTTCAGCAGCGTCCCTCGAGTGCCATGCCGATGACTGGGAGAACGGAAGAAGTTGATGCAGAGTGCGAGGACAGAGGCCAAGGGAGAGACGCTGAGCACCAGAAGGCTACATGTCCTCAGACGGGATGTCAGTCTTCCCGTCCGCCACATCTTATGCGCATGTAACCCACAAATCAAGGCAGTCCGTGAGGTGCCAAGCAATTTTCTCCGACCGGACGTATTGGTCGATTGAGGATGTCAGTTCCGGCGGTGGAGTTTGCGGCGTTCGGTGCGCACGAGCGATAGACCGAGGACGCGAGCAACCGGAGCTGCCGTCTCCAGGGTCAGGCCGCACTCGCGGCGGACGAACCGGCCGAGGGACTGGCGGGGGACCTCGGCGGCGGCGGCGATTTCGTAGAGGCTGCGGGGGTCGGCGTCGAGGGCGTCGCGGAGCTGGTCGACGATGCTGGGGGGGGCGGCGGCGGGGGGCATGGGTCGGGACTCCGGGGGATGGGATGGACGCCGACGGCTCCCAGGGCGGCGGCCAGCTCCCGGGCCCGCTTGGCGGCGCGCCAGGGCTTCACCTTGCCGAGGAGGCGGCGGACGGACGTGTGGGACCAACGCTCGGCCCCTTCCTTGGGCCGGTAGCCGAGGCCGGGGAGCGCCTCGGCGATCTTGCGGTAGGAGAGGCCCTCGGCCCTGAGGCGCTCGACGGCCTCCACCAGGCCGGCGTCCTCGGGGGCCGGGACGAGGTGGATCCCGTCCTCGGCCAGCTTCGTGCCGTAGGCGATCTGGCCCCAGCGCTCGCCGGCCTCCCGCTTCTCCTCCCGGGCGCGGCGGGTGCCCTCGCGGACGCTGTTCTTCCAGTGTTCCGAGACGGCGTCCATCATCCGGCGCGTCAGCACGTCGGCCGCCGAGTCGGACCCGGTGCCCTCGTTGGCCGCGACCTTGATCCGCGCCCCCCTGGCCGAGACCTCCAGCTCGATCAGGGCGACGATCAGGGGGTCGGCCCGGAAGAGCCGCGAGCGGTTGTAGGCGACGAGCACGTCGCCGGGGCCCAGCGCGTCGACGGCGGCGCGCAGGCCCGGCCGGGCGTTGATCGGGGTCGCCCCCGAGATGCCCGGGTCGGAGTGGACGGCGGCGACGGGCAAGCCCTCGCGGGCCGCGAAGGCGCGGCAGTCCGCCTCCTGGGCCCGGAGCGAGACGCCCTCGCCGGCCTGGTCGTCGGTGCTGACTCGGAGGTAGACGACGGCGGCGGTCATCTCAGGCACCGCCCCCGTGTACCCCGGGCGGGACGGACCATTTCCCCGTCGCGTAGACGATCCGCGCCCCCTTCATGACGATTCTGGTTATGATCCCGACGGCCGTCTTGGAGCCGGGCTCCAACAGCCTCGTGGCGTCGTGGACGACTAGGAATCCCCCCTGCTCGAGCCGATCGACGGCGGCTCGGAGTCCCCCCCGGTGGTCGATCGACGCCGCGGCCGTGGTGCCGGCGTCGCATTCGACTCCCGCGACTTCCCACCCCGCGCGCTTCGCGTAGTCGATGCAAGTAGCCTCCTGCACGGCGAGCGGTACGCCCGTGATGGTACCTGCCGAGTATGGGTCGCTCCGCATGTAGACGACAGCCCGGGGCTTGGGCGCGGGGCGGTCCTTCTCGCGGACCGCGATCACCTTGGCGTCCCGGTGGGCGACGACGCGTAGGATCGTTTGCAACCCTTCCGAGTCCCGAGCGAGGCGCGTAAGATCGGCGACGATCAGCACGTCGTCTCTGGCGAGCGAATCGATAGCCTGATCCAGCCCCGGACGCTCGCCGATCGCCCGGTTGCCGGACGCGCCGGTCTCGACGTAGACCGCCGTAACGTCCAACCCGTTCCGGGCGGCGTAGTCCCGGCACTCGCCCTCCTGCCTCAGAGTCGACGTGCCGCCGTCGTGCTGGAGTCGGGTCGCTGTGCGGCAGTAGATGACGGCTCGGCGCTTCATGATTTCGGCTCCTGGGTGCGGCGGGGCCCCGGGGGCGGTGCGGCTTCGCACCGTCTCGGGCGGTGCGGCTTCGCACCGTCCGGGCCCGGGGCGGCGGTGCGGCTTCGCACCGGGCCTCCCGGGCCGGGGCCCGGTCGACCTGCCGCGCCCCCATGACCGTGGGGGCGCAACTTCCGGGGATAGGATCAGCGGATTCGGGCCCGGGATTGCTACAATTCGGCGAATGCTGATTTAGGCTCGACATCGCGAGGGAGCGACCATGCCGACCGCCGCCCGCCCGGCCCTCCGAATCCACCAGCCTGGGGGGCGCGACGAAGCGCCCTGGCCGCCCCGGGCCGACCCCCGACGCCCCCCCGCCGGCGACGGCGACGGGCTCCGCTGGCTGAGGTACGGCCGGCTGCCCCACGGGGCCGCGCCGGGATGCTTCCTCGACGTGGTCATCCACGAGGGCCGGCCGCCGGCCGGGATGGACGCGGGCTTCGACCCGGTGACGGGCCGGTGGTACACGGTCCGGGTGGTCGACCCGGCCGACGCCCTGGGCGGTGCGGGGTGACACCGGCCACGCGCGCGTAAGGTCACCCGCGGGGTTTTTGCCCGGGATCCGAAGTATCGCGTCCCGCGCAAGTTCCGACGCCCAACGGAGATAATCGGACGGGAAATTTTCTCCGGACGCCGTTTGTATAGCACTTCTAGGTGTCGGGGCGGACGCCCCATGCCGTTCAAGCGAGGCCCTCCCGCGACGCCGCGGCGAGGGCTTCTTCGTGCGCCACGAGGATCGCCATGCTCGCCTATCACGCCGGCAACATCGGGACGGTGGCCGCGGCCGCGACCGTATTCGCCGTGGGGCAAGCGACCCAGCAGCGCGTGGGCGAGTGGGTCGGGATCGGGCTGCTGGTCTGGTCCGGGATCCTCGCCGCCTATGACCGCTGGTTGGCGCTCCGGCGGCGGAACGAACGGCTCGACTTCGAAGCCAGGCTGGCCCGCTCTCGGGCCGAGGCCGGGGGGGCGGATGGCGGCTGACCTGCACTTGCGCGAGGCGACCTACCGTGAGGTCGTCCAGGCGTGCTCATCGTGGCACTACACGGCCACGGTGCCGGCCGGACACATCCTGCGGATCGCGGTCCATGAGCGGGGCGAGTTCCTCGGCGTGGTCCTGTTCAGCCGGGGCGCCAACCACAACATCGGCCGCCCATTTGACCTCGAGCAACGCGAGGTGTGTGAGCTGACCCGCGTCGCATTGAGGGCCCACAGAACTCCCGTGTCGCGGATCATCCGGATCGCGCTGATGCTCCTCAAGAGGTCGCGCCCGGACGTCCGGCTGGTCGTGTCCTACGCGGATCCCGATCAAGGCCACCACGGCGGGATCTACCAGGCGGGAGGCTGGGCGTACCTACCTGGCAAGCGGCACGGCTCGTTCGACGTGGCCTGTCCGGACGGCGTGCTGAGGCACGCCCGGAGCGCCAGGTCCGTCTATGGATCGATCGCGGGGTTCCCGCTGATCCACAAGGTCGACAAGCACAAGTACGTGATGGTCATCGACGACGCGCTCAGGCCGCTCGTCGACGGCATGGCGCGGCCGTATCCGCCGCGCGCGGGCGCCGCCTGAAGCCCGCACACCCCGCGTCCGAAGCATTGGCGGTGATGCGCCATCCTCCCAGGATGGCCAAGGCGGTTCGAATCCGACCCGGACGCTTCCGCGAACCCCTGAAGATTGGAGGGACGATGATGTCCAAGACTATCGGCGGGGCGGAGCCCTACCCCGCCCTGATGCTCCGCCGGCCGATCGCCCGGCGCGTCGACGCGCCGGCCGTCCCCCGGCCCTCGCTGCTCACGGCGACGTGGGTGGCGATGATGGCGGCCGGGGTGATCCAGATGCTGGCCTCGATCCTCGGGGGCTGACGTGCCCTCGAAGATCCCGTACCACAAGCCGCCCGGCGCGTCGGCCTCGCGCCATCGCGACTATGACCGGACGCGGCGGGACGGCGAGTCGAAGGCTTTCTACAACTCCAAGGCGTGGCGGTCCGTCCGGGCGATGAAGCTCCGGCGCTCGCCGCTGTGCGAGCTGTGCTCCCAGGCCAAGCCCCGACGCCTCACGCCCGGCACCCACGTCCACCACGTCGTCGAGCTGCGGGACGCCCCGGACCTCGGCCTGGTCGTGGAAAACCTCCAGACGCTCTGCCACGGCTGCCACAGCCGCCTCCACGCCTCGCGGCGGGCCTGAAGCCCCCCCAGGGGGGGGTGAATCTTCCGCGGCCTTTCGGCCGCAGACCGTGGTTGGTGGCTCGCGCGCGCCGTGACGAAATTGGCGAATCAACCCCGGGGGGCTCCGATCGATGAGAGGCCGCAAGCCCAAGCCGACCGCCCTGAAGATCCTCGACGGCGACCGGGCCGACCGCATCAACCGGGCCGAGCCCCGGCTCCCGGAGGCCGACCTCGACCCGCCCGACCATTTCTGTTGCGACTCCGACGGCCTCGACTTCGCGCGCGAGCACTGGGACGAGCTGGCCCCGATGCTCGCCTCGGTGGGGCTGCTCACCGAGGGGGACCGGCCGGCCCTCGCCCTGCTCTGCGAGGCCCACGCGCTCATCCGGCTGGACCCGCTCGACTACAAGGCCCGGGACCTCTACCGGCGGATGCTGGTGGAGTTCGGGCTCACCCCCAGCTCC
The DNA here is from genome assembly GCF_037189885.1 of Paludisphaera sp. Lineage (NCBI taxonomy): Bacteria > Pseudomonadati > Planctomycetota > Planctomycetia > Isosphaerales > Isosphaeraceae > Paludisphaera > Paludisphaera sp. The sequence continues at coordinate 24,741 of NZ_JBBCIR010000037.1, read as the reverse complement.
CGCTCCCGCGTCGCGGCGAAGGCCGAGACGCCGGCGAACCCGCTGGCGGACTTCCTCATGACCGACGCGGGCTGACCCCTCGGCCCCTCCCCTCCAAAGGTCGACCGACCGAACATGAACCATCGTGGATCAGACACAGCGACGGACGGCGCCGGACCCGAAGTGGATCCGCAACGCCTCCGACCGCCTGGCGGTCGGGAAGGGCTGCTGGTTCGACGAGACGCCGGGCCTGAAGGCCATCGCCTTCATCGAGGCCCACTGCCGGCAATCCAAGGGCCGGTGGGGTGGGAAACCGCTTCGGCTCCTCGACTGGCAGAAGGACTTTTTGATGCGACTGTTCGGGTGGCGGAACCCGGACGGCACGCGAAGGTTCCGCCGGTTCTACCTTGAGGTCGCCAAGAAGAACGGCAAGTCGACCATGCTCAGCGCGCTGATCCTCGTCTTCTGCCTGCTGGACGGGGAGTCGGCGCCGGAGATCCACGTCAACGCCGTGGACCGCAGCCAGGCCGGCATCATCTTCGACGAGGCGGCCCGGATGATCGAGGCGTCGCCCGACGTCCTCCGGCCGATGTTCCGCCTCTGGAAGCCGAAGAAGCGGGCCGCCTGCGAGCTGAACCACGGCGTCATCCAGGCCAACTCGGCCGACGTCGCCTCCAAGGACGGGGCCAACCCCTCCCACGTCGTCTTCGACGAGCTGCACCGCCAGAAGAAGCGGGACATGTGGGACGTGTTCGCCTACGGCTCGGCCGCGCGGACCCAGCCCATCCTTGGCTCGATCACCACCGCCGGCGAGTCGGCCGACGGGGTCTGGCACGAACAGCGGGAGTACTCGGAGAAGGTCAACGAAGGGGTCTACGACGACATCTCCCACCTGGGCGTCGTCTACCGGGCCCTGGAGACGGACGACCTCGACGACCCCGCGACGTGGCGCAAGGCCAACCCCTCGCTCGGCGTGACCATCCGCGAGGAGGACTTCCGCCGCGAGCTGGAGGAGGCCAGGCGCAACCCGGCGCTCTTCGCCGTCTTCAAGCGGCTCCGGCTGAACATCATCACGGCCGCCGACACGGCGTTCGTCCCGCTGGAGCGGTGGGACGCCTGCGGCGCCCCGCCGACGCCCCTGGGGCCCTCCGACGCCATCTTCGCCGGCCTCGACCTCTCGACGGTGGACGACCTCTCGGCGCTCGCCTGGATCAAGGGGGACGTCCACGACGGCTTCGACGTCCACGCGATGTTCTTCCTGCCCGAGGAGGGGATCGAGGAGCTGGAGGTCAAGCACCAGGCCCCCTACCGCGAGTGGGCCAAAATGGGCCTCATCACGCTCACCCCGGGCAACGTCGTCGACTACCGCTGGATCCGCAAGCGCGTCCAGGAGCTGCACGCCGGGCACTCGCTCCGCAAGCTGTTCGTCGACCGCGCCCAGGCCCTGGACCTCTGCCTGGCGCTCCGGGACGAGGACGGGATCGACGTCGAGTTCTTCTCCCAGGGCATCATGTCCGTGACGGTCCCCACGCGGGAGCTGCTGCGGCTCATCCTCTCGGAGCGGCTGAGCCACGGCGGGAACCCCATCCTCCGCTGGAACGCCTCCAACGCCGTCGCCGTGCGCGACTCCAACGGCAACATCAAGATCGACAAGAACCGCCCGCGCAAGAAGGTCGACGGCCTCTCGGCCCTCGTCAACGCGATCGCCGCGGCGACGTCGGGCGGCGGCGAGTCGTCCGCGACGGTCTACGATTCCGAGGAGCTGCTCATCCTATGACCGCCTCATTCGGCAGCTTCACGGCGGACGCGGGCGCCGCCCCGACGCCGGCACCGGAAGCGCGCGGCTTCCTCGGGGAGGAGGTATTCTTCCCCCCCGTCGACGACACGGCCGGCATGGTCGTGAACCCCTGGACGGCGGTGAAGTTCCCTGCCCTCCTGGCGGTCCTCAACGTCCTGGCGACCGACGTCGCGGCGCTGCCGTGCCGGGTCTACCGGCGGCAGGAGGACGGCGGCCGCCTGATCGCCGCCGACCACCCGGTGGACGACCTCCTCAACGTCTCCCCCGACGGCGAGACCACGGCGATCTGCTGGCGTCAGGCCCTCATGGTCCACGCCCTGCTCTGGGGCAACGGCTACGCCGAGATCGTCCGCAAGGGCTCGCGGCCGGCCTCGCTCCACCTGATCGACCCGTCCTCGATCGTCGTCGTCCGCAACCCCGCCACGCGGGCGCTGGAGTACCACCTCTCCAACGGGCAGAAGCTCCCCTCGTCGAAGGTCTTCCACCTCGCGGGGCTGGGCTTCGACGGCGTCTCGGGATGGTCCTTCGTGGAGCTGATCGAGCGGGCCATCGGCGTCGGCCTCGCGGAGGAGGCCTTCCAGGGGGATTTCTTCCGCAACGGCTCGGACCCGGGCGGCGTCATCTCGCTGCCGAAGAAGTTCGAGAACCGGGAGAAGAAGCTCCAGTTCATCAAGGACTGGAACGCGCGGTTCAAGGGGCCCGGCAAGCGGCACGGGACGGCCGTCCTGGAAGAGGGCGGCACCTACACCGCCACCACGATCGACCCCGACAAGTCGCAGCTGCTGGAGGCCCGGAAGTACCAGGTCCTCGAAGTCGCCCGGCCGTGGCGGGCCCCCCCGCACAAGGTCGGCGACTACTCCCAGGCCCACCTGGCCAACCTCGAATCGAGCAACCAGGACTACCTCAACACGGCCCTCATGCCGTGGCTGGTGGCCTTCGAGCAACAGGCCGCGCTCAAGCTCTTCTCCCCCGCCGAGCGCAAGGCCGGCGTCTACGCCGAGCACACCGTCGAGGCCCTGCTCCGCGGCGACCTGCTGAAGCGGTATCAGGCCTACGAGGTCGCGATCCGCAACGGCTGGATGAACCGGGACCAGGTCTGCCGCAAGGAGAACGCCTCGCCGATCGGCAAGTCGGCCGGCGGCGACAAGTACACCGTCCAACTCAACCTCACGACGCTGGACCGGGTCGGCGCGCCGGACCCGGTCCAGCCGACCCCCACCGAAGGCCCGACCGATGTCGACCCGCCCGCAGCCTGACACCCGCTCCCTCCCCGCGGCCGAGCTGCGCGTCGACCAGGTCGACGGCAAGGGCCGCATCGTGGGCTACGCGGCCGTCTTCGACAGCTTCAGCAACGACCTCGGGGGCTTCCGCGAGGTCATCCGGCCCGGGGCGTTCGCCGCGGCCATCGCGGGGGCGGACGTCCGCCTGGTGGTCAACCACGACCCGTCGCTCATCCTCGGCCGGACCCGCAACGGGACGCTCCGGCTGGCGGAGGACTCGCGGGGGCTCCGCGTCGAGGCCGACCCGCCCGACACGCAGATGGCCCGCGACTACATGGCCCTCATCGACCGCGGCGACCTGAGCGAGATGTCGTTCCGGTTCTACATGCACGAGGACCCGGACCGGGGGCAGCTCTGGCGCTCCGGCCCCGACGGCGTCATCCGCGAGATCACCGAGTTCGCCCGGATCGACGACGTCTCGATCGTGGCCTATCCGGCCTACCGCGCCACGGAGGTCTCCGTCCGCTCGCTGGACGGGGCCCGACGCGCGGCCGCCTCGGTGGACCCCTGGGCCTTCCGGGCCGAGGTCGAATTGATGATCGCGGCGGCCGACTGACGAGGCCTCCGTCCCCCCCGCTCGCTTCCCCCCCATCTCCCCCCTGGACCAACACACGATGAAGACCGCCGTGCAGCTCCGCGAGGAGCGAGCGGGCCTGATCACCCAGGCCCGGACCAAGCTCGACGACGCCCAGAAGCGCGAGGGCGGCCCGACCGCCGAGGACCGCTCCGAGATCAATCGGCTGATGGACTCCGCGCAGTCGCTGAAGGACCAGTACGAGACGATGGAGACGGTGGAGGCCGCCGAGGCGGACCTCGACTCGGCCGACTCCCGCGTCTCGCCGCCGATCGGCTCCGAGGGCCGCTCGGCCGGGGCCGCGTCGCCGAAGGGCGAGGCCCGCACCGCCGCGGACTTCCGCGCGTCGGAAGAGTATCGCTCGGCCTACTCCGACTACCTCGCGACGGGCCAGATCCCCTTCTCCCGCATCCCCCGCGAGTTCCGGGACACCGTCCTGGGGACCGACGGCAAGGGCGGCTACCTCGTCACCCCGACGCAGCTCGCGGGCGAGATCGTCAAGGCGATCGACGACATGGTGTTCGTCCGCGGCCTGGCCCGGATCCAGCGCCTCCGCGCCGCGAAGTCGCTGGGCGTCCCCCGGCTTACCTCGCGCATGGCCGACGCCGACTGGACGTCCGAGGTCGGGGCCGTGACGGAAGACACCACCATGGCGGTGGACCGTCGCGACCTGAAGCCCTACCTGATGAGCAAGCTCTCGAAGGTCTCGATCGAGGCCTCCGACCGCGACTCCAACGTCGAGGCGCTCATCCGCGACGAGCTCGTCTACAAGAACGCCGTGACCGAGGAGAAGGCCTACCTCACCGGCAGCGGCACGGGCCGGCCCCTGGGGATCTTCACCGCGTCCTCCAGCGGCGTCCCGACGTCCCGCGACGTCACCGGGACCAACACCACCACGGCGATCGGGGCCGACACCCTGATCGCGATGAAGTACAGCCTGAAGCCGGGCTACAGGTCGGACCCCACCTGCCGCTGGGTCTGGAGCCGCGCGGCGATCGAGGCCATCTCGAAGCTGAAGGACTCCACCAACCAGTACCTCTGGCAGCCGTCGGTCCAGGCCGGGCAGCCCGACCGCCTGCTGGGCATCCCGGTCGCGGAGAGCGAATACGTCCCCGCGACGTTCACGACCGGCCTGTACGTCGGGGCCATCGGCGTCTTCCGCTACTACTGGATCGCCGAGGTGGACGACCTCCGCATCCAGCGGCTTGTGGAGCGCTACGCCGACACGAACGAGGTCGGCTTCATCAGCCGCCGGTGGGTCGACGGCGCCCCGATCCTGGCCGAAGCGTTCACGCGCTGCAAGCTGGGCTGATCGCCGGGCCCCGCCCCGGGCGGCCCTCGCGCCGCCCGGGGAGGCCCCCATCCCCCGGAGCCCCACGTGAAGATCCGCATGCTGACCATCCTGGCCGGCCCCGGCGGCTGCGTCGACGCCGGGGCCGAGGCCGACGTCCCGCTCGCCATGGCGATCGACCTGGTGTCCGGCGGCTACGCCGAGGCCCTGGAGCCGTTCCCGGAGCCCGAGCCGGACCCGCCCTCGGCCCCCGAGCCGGAGCCGGAACCCGAGCCGGAGACGGAAGCCCCCGCCGCCGAGAAGCCGTCGAAGAGGAAGGCGAAGTAAATGGCCCGCCGACTCGTCGTCCCGCCCGCCTCCGAGCCGCTGACGCTGGAGGAGGCCAAGCTCCACCTCCGGGTCGACCACGACCTGGAGGACGCCGCGATCCTCCGGCTGATCCGCTCGGCGCGCGAGGCCGCCGAGGAGGCGACGTCGCGCACGCTGCTCCCCACGACCTGGTCGCTGAGGCTGGAGCGCTGGCCAGCCCCGGAATGCGTCGACGGCCGGCTGGTCCGGGAGATCCGGATCGAGGACGCCCTCCTCTCGGTCGTCTCGGTCTCCTACCGCGACGCCGACGGCGTCGTCCAGGTCCTCGACCCGTCCGCCTACGACGTCGACGAGGGCCCCCCCGGCCGCCTCCGGCCGGCCCACTCGCACGACTGGCCGCGCGTCCGCCCGGGCCTGGGGGCCGTCGAGGTGGTCTACACGGCCGGCTACGCCTCGGCCGAGCTGGTCCCCGCCAGCCTGAAGGACTGGATGCTCCTCCACGTCGGCACCCATTACGAGAACCGCGAGGGCGTCGTCCCGGGCGTCTCGGTCGCCGAGCTGCCCGGCCTCGACGGCCTGCTCTCGCCGGCCCGCTGGGGGGGCTATCCATGAGGGCCGGACGCATGCGGTCTCGGGTCGAGTACATCGTCGACCAGCCGAACGGCCGGGGGCCGGCGGGCGGGGTGAAGACCGTCCCGGCGGTCCTCTGGGAAGCCTTCGCCGAACTCCGCCCCCTGTCCATGCGGGAGACGCTGGAGGGCGGCGGCGTCGAGTCGGAGGTCACCCACCGGCTGGCGATCCGCCATCGCGACGGCGTGACGTCCGAGGGCAGATTCCGCCTCAAGGGCGCCTCGCGGACCTTCGAGATCGCGAGCGTCCTCAACGTCGAGGAACGCAATCGCGAGCTGGTCTGCCTCGTGATCGAGAAGGGAGGCTGACCGTGGCCGTCCTCGGCTCGCTTCGCCCCCTGGGGTCGCTGAACCCCTTCGGCTCGCTCGGGCGATCCGTGGTCCCCGTCCATCGGCCGGCCAGCCTCCGAGAAGCCGTCCAGTGGCTGCTCTCGCGAGACCTCGCGATCAGGGCCCTCGTCGGCGATCGGGTCCACCCCGACGGCCTCCCCCAGCCCCCCGTCCACCCGGCGGTCACGACGCTGTTCATCGGCGGGTTCGACGGCCGCGACTACGGGGGCCGCTCGCACTCCACGACGCGGCTCCGCGTCTCGTGCTGGGCCGAGACCCCGGAGGACCTCGACGCGCTGGCCGGGGCCGTGAAGGCCCTGTTGACGGACTTCGTGGGGCGGGTGGGCGACGTCTTCATCGGAGACGCCTGGCTCGTCAACGGGGTGGACGTCCAGGGCGCCCCCGGCGCCGGGTCGTCCGCCTGGCCCCGCCAGGCCCTCCTCGACTTCCAGATCCAATCCCTCTGACAGGAACACCGCGGATGGCATACATCACGGCCGGCGTCGGCTTGGGCGTCAACAAGGCCGGCACCGGGACGACCTACGCCCCGATCGACGGCGTCACCAACATCCAGCCGCCGCAAGAGTCGGCGGCCGAGGTGGAGACCACGAACTACGCGAGCGCCCGGGCCGAGAGCCGCCCCGGCCTGGCCGACTCGGGCTCGGCCACGATCGACATCGACTTCGACCCGGCGGACGAGGATCACCTCTACCTCCAGTCGATCGTCGGCGTCACGAAGCCCTGGCGGATCACCGTCCCGGGCGAGCAAGACCTCACGATCGACTTCGACGGCTACATCACCGGCTGGAACCCCAACCTGAACGCCCGGGGCGCGAAGGCCACCAGCCAGTTCGTCATCCGGGTCACCGGCCTGGTCGTCTACGACCTGGCGCCGGCCGCCTGACGTCGGGCCCGCGGCGTCGTCCTCCCCCATGAACCCGAGTAGGTCCCCCGCATGAGCATCAACAGCAAGCTGGATTTCTTCGCCGTCGCCCCCAGGCTCCGCGAGGCCGAGGTCGAGATCCCGGGCACGGGCAAGACCGTCCGGGTCCGCGAGCTGACCGTCGGCCAGCGGATCGAGTTCGAGCGCCGGGCGAAGGCCCGCACCGAGGCCGAGATCGCCTCCTGCCTGCTGATCGCCAGCGCGATCGACGAGAGCGGCGCCCCCCTGTTCACCCAGGACGACGAGGCGGCCCTCAACGCCCTGAGCCTGAACGTCTTCCCGCCGTTCATGAAGGCCCTCACCGACCTGAACGCCCTGTCGGCCCAGGACGTCGAGGACGCGGAAAAAAACTGAGGGAGGACGACGCCGCGCTGTTCGCCTTCCGCGTGGCGTCGTCCGTCCATAGGACCGTCGGCGAGATCGAGGCGGGCATGTCGTCCAGCGACCTGACCCGCTACATGGCCTACTGGCGGATCGACCCCCGGCCGGACCCCTACACGGCGGCGGCGGTGGTCGCCTACTGGATGGCCGCGATCCACGGGAACAAGAACGTCGACCTGGATACGTTCGTGCTCCGGATGCCGGTCCCGGAGACGCCCGCTCAGCGGCAGCTGCGGTTCCTCATGGGGTTCAGGGCATGCCCAAGGAAATCAAGGGCCTGAGGCAATTCCAGGCCAACTGCCGGCGGCTGTCCGGCGAGATCGACGGGCTCGTCGGGCCCGCCTTGCGGGCCGCGGCCGTCGCGATGGCGGGCCACGCGAAGGGCAACGCCCCGGTCGACGAGGGGACGCTCCGCTCGGACGTCGGCGTCCGGCCGCTCCCGGGCGGGGGGTTCGTCGTCGGCGTCTTCGGCGAGGCCGAGGAATACGCCGGTTACGTGGAGTTCGGGACCGAGGATCAGGCCCCCCGGCCCTTCATGACCATGGCCCTCATGCAGACCCTCGCGGAAGCCCCGGGGATCGTCCCCCCGCTCGTCGACGGGCGGATCCGGGGGGCGGTCAAGTCCTACAAGGTGTGACCCATGCTCGGCCGTCTCGTCGTCCCCGTCGTCTCCGACGCCAGCGGCTTCAAGGCCGGCCTGGCGTCCGCCTCCGCGCAGGCGGAGTCGTTCTCCCGCACCTTCGAGAAGACGCACGGGGGGATCCTCGCCCGGCTCGGGACCGCCTCCGGCATGGCCCGGGGCGCGCTCGAGGTGGGCGACCTGGGCCGGGCCGCGGTGACGGCCGCGGTGGGCGTCGGCCGCCTGCGCCTGGCCTTCATGGAGGACGGGGCCGCCGCGGACAAGCTCCGGGCGCGGCTCGACAAGGCCCGGGCCGGGCTGATCGCCGTCCGCGACGCTTCGTACAAGGCCCGGCTGGGCCTCGTGGGGCTGGACCTCGGCCTGTTCACGGCGCGGCTCGCCAGGCTCGGGGGCGAGGGCGCCCTGGGCGCGGCCAAGGGCCTCGGCCGGATCGTCATGGCCGGGGTCACGCTCGGCGCGTCCCTGTTCCGGGCGGGCGAGTCGATCAAGCAGATCGGCGAGGAGGCCGGCCGCTCGGCCCACTTCTTCGGGAAGTTCGCCGCCGCCGCCTCGCGGCGGGATTGGGGGAAGGCGGTCCTGTACGGGGCCGGCTCCATCCAGAGCCTGGGGCGCGCGGCGACCTGGCTGCCGGGGCTGGCCGGGGGCGTGCTGGGCGTCGGCCGGGCGGGCCTGCTTGCCGGCGCGGGCCTGCTCCAGTTCGGGGGCGGCCTCGCCAAGATCGGCTGGCAGGTCGGGAGTCGGGGGCTGGGGATGATCGTCGGGGGCCTGTCCTCGGTGGTCTCGACGGCCTTCTCGGCCGCGACCAGCCTGGCCAAGGTCGGGTCGCTGGTGGCCGTCGTCGCCGGCTACCTGGGCGTCAAGGCGGCGGCCTCCGCGGCCCACCTGAACGAGACGTTCAACGCCACGAAGGAGACCTTCAGCGACTCGGCCGACGGGGTCATCGCGGCGTCCAAGGAGATGCAAGTCGCCTTCGGCACCAACCAGCACGCCTTCCTGGAGGGCTCCAACAGCCTCGGCGCCCTGCTCCAGGGCATGGGCTACGCCACCGAGGACAGCGCCAAGCTCGGGACCAACCTGGCGAAGCTGGCGGCCGACGCCTCGGCCTTCCGAGACGTCCCGCTCGACGTGGCCCTCGGCAAGATCCGGGCGGGCATGTCCGGCGAGAGCGAGCCCTTGAAACAGTGGGGCATCATCATCGACGACTCCACCGTCAAGGCGTACGCCTACGCCAACGGGCTGGCCAAGCAAGGGGAGGAAGTCTCCAACGCGGCGAAGGCCCAGGCCCGCATGGCGCTCATCACCCGGGGCCTCGCGAAGGACCAGGGCGCCCTCGCCCGCGAGGCGACCGGCCCGGCCGCCCAGATGGCCGAGTTCTGGGGCCGCGTCCAGGCGCTGACCGACACCGTCGGGGCCTCGCTCTCGCCGGCGTTCGGCTCGGCCCTGGAGGTCATCAACGTCGGCATCGCGGCCGTCACGGACAACTGGAATTGGTGGTCGGGCGTCGTGACGGACTTCGTCGGCGGGGCCGGCTCCCTGCTGATGTCGTGGGGGTCGTCCGTCCTCGACTTCTTCGAGCTGTCGGGCCAGGGCTCGAACGCCTGGCAAATCGCCCTCGGCTTCGTGGCCAACGCCTGGCAGGCGGTGGGGATGGCGTTCAACGTCGCGTCCAGCATCATCCTGACGGGGCTGTCGACGGTGACGGGCGCGCTGGGGCTGCTGGGGAAGGGCCTCGACTGGATCCTCGAAAAGACGGGCGTGGGGGCCTCCGGGATCGGGGATTACTTCGATCGGCTGAGCGGCCGGCTCATGGACCAGGCCGAGAAGCAGGCCGAGAAGTTCAAGGCCGAGATGCGACAGCCGTGGGCCTCCATGCGGGGGGACGTCGAGAAGATCGACGGGGCCATCAAGGGCGTCTTCGACGGCGTCGGCGACGCCTACAAGTCGGCGGCCGACAAGATCAAGGCCGCGAGGGAGGCCGCTTCCGCCCCGCTGAACTTCACCGCGACCCAGGCGGTGACGTCCCTGGAATCCCCCGAGAAGGCCAGGAAGGAGAAGCGGGGCGACGTCCAGTCCGGGGCCTTCGAGTTCGGCTCGAAGGAGGCGTCGTCCATCGCGGCCCGGACCATGTTCGGCGGCGTCAACAACGAATGGACCGTGCGGACCGCGAAGGCCGCGGAGGCGACCGTCAAGGCGATCGAACGCCTCGGCAAGCGGCTCCCGGCGGCCAACGCGGACCCGGTCGTGGGGCTCATGGCATAAACAATGGCTATCGTGTCGATCCTCCCGAAGAAGACCGGCTCCCGGCACTCGGCGAACCTGACCGGCCGCTCCTACGCGGTCGAGCTGATCGCCGTCGTGGACGACCTGGCGACGGGCCCCAAGGCGCTGCGCGACCAGCTCGCCGCGGCCGGGTTCGTCGCCGGCCAGGGCTACCAGTGGCCGCTCCCGCCCGCGTCGGCCGCCGAGAGCGACCCCGCGGCCCGGCTGACCGGCATGGAGGTCGCCCAGGACGCGACGGACGGGCGCAACTACACCGTCACCCTCGCCTACCAGACCCACGACCCCGAGAAGGACAACGGGGCCCAGGGGGGCGGCGCGGCGACGGGCTGGGTCATGGCCCCCTGGCTGGCCATGCCGACTCTCGATTGGTCCAGCGACGACGTCGACTTCTACCCGACCCACGACCGCGAGGGGAACCCGCTCGTCAACAGCGCCGGGGATCCGTTCGACCCCGGACCGTCGATCAAGCTGCCCACCCCGATCGCGACCGTCGCGCGGGTCGAACAGGGTTTCTTGCCCGAATGGATCACCGCGTTCAAGGGCCGGGTGAACGACGCCCCCTGGATGGGCTACCCGGCCGAGAGCGTGCTCTGCAAGGACATCACCGCCAAGCGGGCGAACGACCCCGACTGGGGCGGCCTGTACACGGTCACCTACACCTTCGCGTTCCGCCCCCCGATCACGTCGCCCTCGGACAAGGTGATCGTCGCCGGCTGGGATCTCATGATCGCCAACCTGGGCAAGCGTCGGATCGTCGCCGGCAAGCCGGAGGAGATCCGCGACAAGGACGCCCAGCCGATATCGGACCCGGTCTTCCTGGACCCGGACGACGGGTCGTACGACCCGGACAGCCCGCCCGAGCCCAATTACAAGGTCGTGCCCGTCTATCCCACGGCCGACTTCGACTTCTTCAACCTCCCCCCCGCCCTCTTCGACTACAACCCGGGGCCCTGACGATGGCTGAACCTCGCGGCGTGAAGCCGACCGTCGACGCCTGGCGACGGACCAGCAAGGCGGTCCGCGCGTGGGAGAACGCCCCCGTCGGATCGCCGCGACGAGGCCCCTCGGGCGTCTCGGCCCCCCCGACGTGGGTGGCCTTCGGGACCGTCAGCGAGGAGATCGCGGCGGGATCGTGGGGCGCGCCGGGCGAGGGCAAGGCGACCCTCGAACACAACGGCCGGGAGGTCGACGTCATCAACCGGCTCGTCGACGAGGACATCGCCGTCGGCGTCAACCTGATCATGCTCTGGACCGCCAAGGGCTGGCACGCCTTCGCGACCTGCGACGCCCCATGAACCAGATCAAATTCAAGGGCCTGAAGACGGGATGCGGGTGCGATCCTCCCACGCCGGGGTGCCTCATCGATACGGCCCCGCTCGCCTCGCGCCCCCCGATTTACGCCACGCTCCGTCATCGCTTCTACGATTTTTTCGGCGGCGGCACCTGCGGGGAAATGACGCGAAGCCTCGCCTACGTCCACGAGGGCGGCGGGATCTGGTATTCCGCGGCCGTCGGCGCGGGGCCCGCCTCGCGGCTGCAATTCGGCTGCGATGAAATCGGCGTCTACTTCCCGAACGTGGTGGGGGGCCCCCCGTGTTTCCGGGGCCCGATCTTCGCCGGATGGCAGACGCTGGACGCCTCGCAAGGAACCTTGACCGCCACGTCGTCGCCGTGGTCGGTGTCCTTCGCGACGAGCTACGTCGGCGGGGTGCCTCACTGGGTCGTCTCGCTGGAGTTGAGCCTGTGACGGCATCCCAGCTCGACGCCGTGGTCTCCGCGACGGGCCACGATCGCTATCGCTGGCTGACCTCCGAGGCCAACCCCGACGCCGACCAGCGAGAGGGATACCGCCGGATCGTCGCGGCGAAGGCCGAGGCCCTCGCCGCCCCCGACGTCCGGCCCGACCTGGGCGACCAGCTGCGGCTGCTCAAGCTCGCCCGCGAGTGCCCCCATCGGGAGGCCGCGGAGTGCGGGTGCAATTACGGCCGATGCGCCCTCGACGGGCGGGACAAGTCGGTCCAGGACTGCCTCGAATGCGTGGGGGGGGCCCGATGAACTGGCTGCGACTGAACAACTGCCGGGGCGAGGTCATCGCGGTGGACGCGGGGGCCGTCGTCCTGAAGGCGAGCGAGGCCCCGAGCTTCGGGGCCCCGACGGCCGAGCTGCCCCTGCGCCTGGGCGTCTTCGACGCCGACGAGGCCCTCGTGGGCGTCGTCGTCGCGACGGGCCGGGCCGGGACCACGCTCACGCTGTCCGAGGGGACGGCGTCCGTCGGCGACACGCTCGCGTCGGTGCCGCTGGCCCAGGACTGGACCGACGCGCAAGACGCCCTCGCGGCCAAGCAGGACGCCTTGCCGGCGTCGGGCGACCCGACGAAGGTCCTCAACGGCGCGCTGGAGTGGATCGCGATCGCGGGCGCCGACCTGTCGGGCTATTACGACAAGGACGACGTCGACGGGCTGCTCTCGGGCAAGGCCGACGCCTCGGCCCTCGCCGGCTACGCGACCGCGTCGGCCCTGACGACCGGCCTGGCGACCAAGGCCGACGCCTCGGCCCTGGCGGGATACTACGACAAGGGCGAGGTCGACGGCCTCCTCGCCGACAAGGCCGACGCGGCCGACCTCGCGGGCTACGCCACGACCTCCGCGCTGACGGCCGGCCTGTCGGCCAAGGCGGACGCCTCGGCGCTGTCGAACTACGCGACCACGTCGGCCCTGACGAGCGGGCTGGCGGGCAAGGCCGACGCCTCGGCGCTGTCGGGCTACGCCACGACGTCGGCCCTGGCGAGCGGGCTGGCGGGCAAGGCCGACGCCTCGGTCCTCGCCTCCTACGCCACGACGTCCGCGCTGACGAGCGGCCTGGCGACCAAGGCCGACGCCTCGGCGCTGGCCGGCTACGCCACGACCACGGCGCTGACGACCGGGCTGGCGGGCAAGCAGGACAGCTTGCCGGCGGGGTCGTCCGGCCAGTTCCTGGCCCACGACCGGATCTTCAGGACCCCGCCCAAGGGCCTGATCCACCTGGGCCGCTGGTCGACCCCGACGACATCGGCCGGCTCCACGGGCGAGATGGACGGGCGGCTCGTCGCCTCCCCCGTCGCGGCCGTCCCGGCCTACGTCGTCCTCTCGGCGATCGTCAACACGACCGGGGCCAGCGTCCAGATAACCGTGGGCGGCTCCAACCTGTTCGCCTTGGCGATCACGCTGGCGGGCGGGACGACGGCGCCCACGGCGTTCACCGCGTTCAACCTCGGCTCGATCCCGGCCCTCGCGGCGGTGAAGCCCTCGATCACGGCGATCGGCGGCGACGTCCGGGGCCTCGTGGTCGACGTCTACGGCCGGGAGGTCTGATGGCCATCCCGACCGTCGTCAACGGCGACTTCTCGGTCCCGGCCCTCACGCCGGGCAACTTCGTCACGAATCCGACCGGCGCCGGCGTCGGCTGGACCTGGGATCCGGGCGTCGGGTCCAACTGGTGCCGCGTCTACGGCCCCGGCGCCAACTCGTGGCCCGACCAGTCGGCGTCCCTCTTCGCCAACAACAGCAGCTCGACCGAATCGGCCTGCTACCAGGACCTGGCCTTCGACGGGTCGCCGTGCCGGCTGAAGATCACGGCCCGCCGCGTGTCGACCCACGGCCGGCTCCGGGTGACGGTCGGCGACCTGGTGCTCATCGACGAGACCGGCGTCACGGGGACGTGGACCGACTGGCATGAATTCGTCTTCGAAATCGCCCCGGCCGCCGGGGTCCACCGGCTGAGGATCGCGAACCGCGGCTACACCGGCCACCAGGTCGGCCTCGCCCGGGTGGTCATCGAGTCGGCGGGCGGGGGGAGCGTCCTGCTCTGCCTCCAGCCCGACGTCCACGGCCTCGTCGGCTAACCCTGGAGACCTCGACAATGCCCGTCATCAACGTCCCCGTCCCGGACCCTCGCGAGCCCGGCCGCGTCGTCGACGCCTGGATCTACGCCGAGGAAATCACGCTCAACCACGCCCGGGAGGAGGTCAAGATCCTGGCCCGGGGCTGGAATTCCACGACCGCCGCCCACGACCCGGACGCCGAGAGCTGGACGCGGTCGCTCTACTTCCCGGGCCCCCAGTATCGGGCGATCGTCGCGGCCAACCCGTCGCTGTTCGTCGGCGTCGCCGGCCAGGCCGACGCCCTCATCCAGGCCGCCCTGGGCGGGGAGGTCAGCCCGGCGACGCTGCCGAACTGGGGCGGCGAATAACGCGGAAACTGCATCCAAACGTGATTGACGGGCCTATCCCGATTGCGGGATGATGGGGGACTGTACGGCCGGGTGCCTCCCCGGGCCCGAACGACCGGACGCCGACGTCCGGCCTACCCGCGGCGGGGTCGATCCGGGGGGCCAAGAGGGCCGCCGCATGCCGCGCGGCGACCGCCGAACCGCACACCCGCCGCCGTCTCCCGCGAGGGGGCCGGCGGCGTTTCCTTTTGGCGTTGACGCGCGCGCCGATCCCGATACGATGCGCGCGTCCTCGACGGGAGCCCCGGGGCCACAACGGCCCGCGGTCGACGCCGGCCTACCATCCCGGGTGGTCGATCCCGGGGCCTTAATCGGGGATCGCGAGGGGGCTCGCGATCCCGCCGTCGAGACCGACCGCCGCCATCCCTCGGCCGAGGGTGGCGGCGGTTTTTTCATGCGCCGGGCCGGCGTCCGGCGGACGGCCCTCGACGCGCCGGGCGGGGGGCGCTAGAGTCGGGCCAACGGTCGCGAGGCGGGGCCCCCCGCGCGCGACGGGGGCCGCGACGGCCAGGATGGCGGTCGCGGCCCGTCTCTCGCCCCCTCCCCTCCCCCGGCCGGGGCGGGGGAGGGGCTGTCATCAAGGTTCGCACATCCGACAAGGTCGCGGCCGCAAGGTCTACGCGGCCGTCGCCTCTTCTCCGGGATTCCCGGATCGGAACGAAACCACGATGCCCCGGGTGGCCGCCCGGAGCGCCTCGTCGACGATGTCGCTCCGCGACACGCCCCGCTTGGCCGCCAGGATGGTGAGCCGGAGGTCCACCTCGGCCTCGATCATGATGGTCCGCTTCAGGCGCTCCCCCTCCTCCGGCCTGGGCCTCTGGGCGGGTTTACGTCCACGCTTCTTCGCGCCTTGATCCGTTTCCATGTCTCCCTCTCGCCTCCCCGGGTGGATATCCATCCCACGTCACGACACGTCATCGGCGCGAGGGCGCGCGCGGCTTGACCCCGATCGGCCGCCGGGACGGATCGGCGGGAAATCCCGGGAGCCCCGTTGACAAATGAGGACTGAGCAGGTACTATCTGGTTGTGGACGCGAGAGAGACGGCCACGAGACGCGAGGCGAGGGGGGACCGGAGATGAACGCGACCAGGGTCAAGGCGGAAGCGGCGGCGATCGACGAGGCGGCCCTCCCGGCGAGCTATCACGACTGCCGGACCTTCGCCGAGCGGATGGTCTGGATGCGGCGAGAGAACCGCCGCCGCTGCGAGGCCGCCGCCGCCCGGAAGGCCGGGACGCCGGCCGGCGGCGGGGGGTTCGAGCTGGCCCCGCCGGCCGGCAGACGGGCCGGGGCCCCGGGGGCGGAATCCCCCGGGGCCCCCTTGACCGCTGGGGACTACGCGGGTAGTGTCCCGTCGACGCGGGCGGTGCCGCGGCCGGGGCCATGGGAGTCGAGAGCGTGGAAGAGAAGCGGCCGAAACAGACCAGGACGTCGGGCCGGGAGCACAAGGTCATCAACGTGACCCTGCCCGAGGAGACGCTGGAGCAGCTCGCCGCGGTCGAGTCGACCCTGCCCGGGATCAAGGGCCGGTCGGCGACGATCCGCTACCTCGCGGACAAGGAATACGAGTCGCTGCGGCGCGAGGGCGTGCTGTCGCCCCCGGCCGAGGTCGTCAAGACGGCCGGCGGCTGGGGCCTGGCGCGCCGGACGCCCGCGGGCCTGGAGATCGTCGGCGAGTACCCGACGCGCAAGCGGGCCGAGGCCGCGGCGGCCGGGAAGGCCGAGCCCGATCCCGGCCCGGAGACCAAGCCCAAGCCCAAGGCCAAGGCCGAGACCAAGGCCCGGCGCCGGTCCTGACCGGACGCCCCCCCGCAAACCCCGTGCGATCGGGACGTGTCCCGAGCACGCATCCGTTGCCGCCTATCCAGGCGGGCTGTAACCTTGAAGCGGCTCGGGTGACGCCATCCGATGCCCGACAACCCGGAACGATCGACCGCCCTCGCCCTGTCTTGGCGGATCGGGCACGGCGGACGATCCCAGCTTACGAGCCCCATTCATGGACAGAGAGATTCGCCGCGGCGGGCGTCGTCCCGCCGCGAGGGACCCCCGCGCGCTTCATTCCGCCCCCCCCGCGATCGAGCCCCTGGGGAGGACGCCCCACGGCCGGGCGACGGCCCCCCGGCCGACGATCGAGCCCGTCGCCCGCCCCGTCCCGGCCGATGCCTGGCCGGCGTGGACCGACCTGGTCGTCTGGTCCGCCCCCCTCGACGAGACGGAAGGGGGCGCCGATGTCCGCTGACCGCCGCACCAAGGGCCGGGCCCACCGCGACGCGACGGACCTCCGGGTGCTGGAGGGCCGGATCCTGACCGCCGTCGCGGTCCTGTCCCGCAAGCTCCCCCCGACCTTCCACGAGCTGGCGACGTCGCCCGTGCTGAAGGGCGTCGGCTCGGCCGCCCTGATCGCCGCCCTGGACGACCTGGCCGCCCGCGGGCGGATCGGCGTCGAGATCGAGCCCCACCCGGATTGCCCGCTGTTCGGCGCGCCGATCGTCCGCTACCGGGCGCTCGCGCTGACGTCCGGGTCCACGCTGAAGGGGGGGGCCTGAGCCATGACCGCCCTACCCAGGCCCCCCGCCGGCCCCGCTCCCGGCGCCCGCCCCGTTTCGCCGGTGATCGGCTTCCCCGCCGCCGCGCTGGGGGACCGGATGCCGCCGGCCAACATCGAGGCCGAGCGCAACGTCCTGGCCGGCTGCCTGATGGCCGCCGACGCGCGGGACGAGACCCTCGTCGCCGACGTGGCCTCGCTTCTGTCCCCCGACGACTTCTTCCGCGACGCGCACCAGGTGATCTTCCGCTCCATCCTGGTCCTGCACTCGAAGGGGGTCGGCGTCGACGCGACCACCGTGGCCGACGACCTGGAGCGCGCCGGTCAGCTGGAGCGGATCGGCGGCGACGACACGCTGCTGGAGATCGCCTGCTCGATCGCGGGCGTCGCCAACTGCCGTCACCACGCCGAGATCGTGCTCCAGAAGGCGACGATGCGGCGGGTCGCGCTGCTGTGCGCCGAGACGCTCGACGCCGTGTACTCGAATCGGTACACGTCGACGGACGTGGTGCGGAAGGTCAAGGGGGGGCTGACGATCATCGAGGTCACGACCCCGTCGCGGGACGACGACGAGTTCGAGATCCGCGACCACCCCACCCCCCCCTCGGCGAAGGCGTTCCACGGGCCGATCGGGGCGATGGTGGAGGCGATCGACCCCTACACCGAGGCGTCGCTCCCGGCGATACTGCTCCAGATGCTGACCGCGTTCGGGTCCATCGTCGGCCACGGCCCGCACTGGGTCCACGAGTCGACCCGGCACCACCTCAACCTGTTCGCGTGCATCGTGGGCCCCACGGCCCTCGGCCGCAAGGGGACCGGCTGGGGGTACGTCGGCGACAACTTCGACGCGATCGACTACGACTGGCGCAAGGAGCGGGTGAAGGCCGGCATCAACTCCGGCGAGAAGCTGATCGAGGAGGTCGGCGACGAGATGGAGCTGAGGACCGGCGGGATGGTCCGCGGCGTCCAGGACAAGCGGCTGCTGATGTACGAGCCGGAGTTCGAGCGCATCCTGTCGGTCTTCACGCGCCAGGGGGACTCGCTCTCGGTGGTGCTGCGGCAGATGTGGGACCACGGCGACAACGGGGCCCTGTCGCGCAAGAACCCGGTGACCTGCACGGGGGGCCACATCTCGCTGATCGGCCACACCACGCCGGGCGCCATCCGGGAGCAGCTCTCGCTCGCCGAGGTCGCCAACGGGCTGGGCAACCGCTTCCTCTGGTGCTGGTCGATCCGCTCCAAGGACCTCTCCGGCCATCGGGGGGGGCGGGCGTTCCGGAAGTCGATGATCGCGCCGATGCTCCAGGTCCTCCGGCGCTCGGCCGACTTCATGCGGGCCCACGAGGACGCGGCCCGGATCCCGATGACCCTGGACGCGGACGCCGAGGAGCTGTGGCGGTCCGCGCTCAAGAGGTTCAACGAGCCCCGCCCGGGGCACCTGGGGGACATGCTGGTGCGCGGCCCGGCCCAGGCGATGCGGATGGCGGCGATCTACGCGGCGGCCGACGCCTCGTTCGAGATCGCCACGCCCCACCTGGAGGCGGCGCTCGAGCTGTGGGACTACTGCGTCCGCTCGGTCGAGTTCATCTTCGGCGACCGCCTGGGCGACCCCGACGCGGAGAAGCTCCTCAAGGCCCTGAAGGACGCCGGCTCCGACGGCCTCCCGCAGTCGCGGATCTACCGGGAAGTCTTCGGCGCCAACATGCCGGCCGACCGCCTGGGCCGCCTGCTGGGGCGGATGACCCACTCCGGGCTGATCCACCGAGTGGTCAAGAAAGGCGTGACCGGCTCCTCGAAGCCCGTCACGACGTGGAAGCTGGGGATGGACCTTCCGACACCCCCCCCCCCTGCAATTAACGCATCGAACGCACTTCCACGCACTTCCCCCCCCGAGGGGCCGCCAATCTTCTGAGGCGCAACGACTTAGGCCCCGTCTAGGCGGTTCGCCGCGTCGGGGCCGTCCCACCCCCCCCCTACGCATTTAACGCACTTGCTCGGGGGGCGTCGGAGCAAATGCGTTAAATGCGTAGGGGGTCCGAAAATCCGGGCTCGGGCCGATTCAGCGGATCGGCCTAAGCTCTAACGACTTGTGGCGACCGCCCGGGGGACGGCGTGCAAAGGCGTTCGATGCGTTAAATGCAGGGGGGGGGGGGCAGCGAGAGCCGTGTCGGAGATTGACGACCGCGCCGCTTGTGACACCCCACCCTCCTCGCCGCCGCCCCTATCCCGCTTACCTATGCCTCTCCCGAGGCAAAGCCTTCCCGATCCCTTCGACCCGGCCGGGCCCCTGGATACCTGGCCTATAGTCCACTGGAGACCTTGCGATGAACGTTCCGCGAGAAGGCGACACGTCCACCGGGACGACGTCACCCCAGCTCGATCAGGATGTTGACCCCACGGCTCAGGCCCTCGCCGCCGCCGGTGACGTCGAGGATGACGGCGCTCGCCGTGAGCCCCGTTCCCATCTCGGCGACGAACGTCGCGGCCAGCCCCGTCTTCAGGTACCCGATCCGATGCCGCTTGCGGCCGAGGACGCCCTTGGCCTCGACGTAGACGGCGACGGCGTTCGGGTCGACGGGATTGTCGGCCTCGTGGACCAGGGCGAGCCTCATGCCCGGCTTGCAATGGCGCGCGATCAGTTCCTGCCGGTCGCAGCCGTCCTCGTTCCGGTGGGTGACGCCCACGACCTTGGTCCGGGCCGTCTTCCTCGGCCCGGCGGCCGGGGCCGGGAGCCCCTTCGCCTCCACCTTCCGCTCCGCGGCCTCGGCGAGGTTCGCCGCGGTGCCGGCCGCCTTGCTAATCGCCCCCAGTACCTTGGCGGGCCGGAGGGATACCTTGGGGACCTTCCGCTTGCCGGCGGCAACCTCGACGGCCGCGCCGACGGCCCGGGTCGCGCTTCGGCCCACGGCGACGGCCGTCTTGCCGGCGTCAACCGCGATCGCGGCCGTCTCGACGGCGGTCCTCGCGGTACCGACGGCGAGGGACGCGGTGGCGATGAACTCGCCGGCGACGTCGCTCGCGGACTCGGCGCTCCTGGAAGCTTCCCTCATCATCCCGAACGTCGCGACGAGCACCAGGGCGCCCATGTAGAGCGAGACGCCCAGCGACGGCACGGCCATGAGGAGGAACAGCCAGCCGCCGAACGCCGGCATGAAGTAGTAGGCGCCGCCCACGCAGACGAGGAACGTGGCGAAGGCGGCGAGCGAGAAGATGCTCAGGAGCACCGACGCGAGGATGCCGAGCTGGAGGCGGACGACGCCCAGGGGGTCTCGAAGCATTGCCGTGACTCGTCGGCCATGGCGAGGCTAAGGAAGGCCCCCCGCCGGCCCTGTCATCTTGGCGGATCGAACCGGCGGGGGGAGCTTACGAGGCGTTGGACGGGCCTCCGTGCGATGAACCCGCGATGGTATGCGCCAGTATACCTCGGGTCAATCGCTCTTTCCCGTGAGTGTCGGCCGGCGTCGGCCAGTGGAGCGGAAGGGGATCGAACCCTCAACCTCAGCATTGCGAACGCTGCGCTCTCCCAATTGAGCTACCGCCCCTGAGTCGTCGACCGCCGATGGTCGAATGAAAGTCGCCGAGTATCAGCGACTGCTTTCGACCTCGTGTTCCGCCGCGAAGGGCGGACTCGACCCAGGGGAGTATAACCGGCGACGGCGTGGCTGGCGAGGGGGAGCCGTCGAATTTTTCGCGGAATCGCGCCACGGCCCTCGGCAGGCCGCCTCGGTCGGACGCGACCACGACGGCCCGGGGAGACCGGTGTCGGCGGCTGGCTCGCGATTGCCCGCGCGAGGTACACATAGTCTCCGCCGAGACGAACGTGGCTTCATCGACCACTCGCCATCATCGTTCTCATGCTTGTAACCCTGGACGCGGGCTCCATTGAAATCCAGCATGTAATCGCGGTAGATGCTTGAAATGTTCAAGCAACAACAATACTCTTTCCCTCCTGCACTATCTCGACAAGACCGAACGCCATCAATCCCTTGAATCTGAAGCTGGGCTAATAATATCCCAATCATGCCCACGAAGGGCGGAGACGGACTCAGAGGCAACGGAATCCCCTCCCAGGCACCCGCGACGCGGGCCTTGGCCCCTACACCAACGACTCGGCACCAGAGGAAGGCGCATCCCTATGAAGCGATCGACGCATCGGAAGCATGGCCAGGAGCGGCGGGCCCGGCGGCGGAACGAGGCGAGGGCGCGGGCGAGGTTCGCCCCGTGGTCCACGTGCCTGGAAGACCGGACGCTGCTATCGATCTCGATCGTCGACGTCTCGCTGCTGGAGGGGAACAGCGGCCCCGTCCAGGTCCAAGGGTCGTTCGAGTCGAGTTCCGAGACCGATTATTACCAGTTCCAGGCGACGGCGGGCCGGACGCTGCTGTTCGACGCCACCACCGCGAACGCCCCCGGCTCGTGGTTCCTGTACGGACCTGACGGCACCCACCTGGCCGGCGCCGGCTTGAGAAGTGACTTCGAGGGCCTCCTGCCCTGGACAGGGACGTACACCCTGGCGGTCGCGGGGCCGGGGGGGACTCTCGCCGAGCCGAATTACAGCTTCCGGATCTTCGACGTGACGCCCCCCGAGGTCGCGCTCGGGTCGAACTTCGGCGCGGTCCAGTCCGGGACGCTCGCCGCTGGCCAGAGCCGGACGATCGAGTACCCGGCGTCGGCCGGCCAGCTCGTCTATTTCGACAACCTCCGACCCGGCTCCGGCGCCGCCGTCCAGCTCATCGATCCCGCCGGCAACGCGGTCTACTCGATCTCCTCCGCTTTGACCACTTCCGACCCGTCCTCCGCGCCGGTCGTGCTGCGAATGTCGGGGACGTACCAGGTCCGGATCACCGGCACGGGGGATTACAAGTTCCGGATCCTCGCGCTGCCGCAGGCGGCCCCCAGCCTCAGCCTGGGGCAGGTCGTCCAGGGAGGCGTGCCCGACTTCGAGACCGATTTCTACAAGTTCGACGGCGCGATCGGACAGCGGCTGATCTATGACGGCCAGGGGACCAGCGACAGCACGTACGTCTACCTGATCGACCCGACGGGGGACGTGGTCTGGCTCAGCGGGAACGACGCGCGCGGCGACTCGACGCTCTTCCCGCTGGCGGAAACCGGGACGTACCTGCTCGGCGTCCAGGGGCGGAAGGCGGGGGCTTCGGACTACAAGTTCCGCCTGATCGACGTCGCCGCCGCGCCGACCGTGGCGTACGCCGTCGGCACGACGCAGTCGGGGACGCTCAACCCGACGAAGGAGGTCGACACCTACCGGTTCAGCCTGGCGGCCGGCCAGCGCGTCTACCTCGACAACCTCGGCGGCGCGGGGGACACCTTCGGCGCCCAGTGGAAAATCTACGACGAAGCCGGCCGGTGGCAAGGCGACTATCTCTACCCCGGCGCAAGCGGCGGCTCCGGCGACGGCGAGTTCGTCGCCCCCAGGGCCGGGACCTACTACCTGGCGATCGAGGGCCAGGGGGGCGCCGCGGCCTTCTCGTACAGCTTCCGGATCCACGCCACCGCCGACTCGGAGGCGGCCCTGACGCTCGGGACGCTCAAGAGCGGCTCGATCTCCGCCCCCGGCGAGCAGGACGCCTACACCTTCGAGGGCTCGCCCGGCCAGCGGCTCTACCTCGACGGCCGCGCCGCCGCCGCCGGGTTCCGGGCCGCCCTCTACGGCCCCGCCGGCGCGACGGTCCTCGGCTTCGCCGACCTGCAGGGCGACCGCGGCCCGGTGACGCTCGCCCAGGCCGGGACCTACCGCCTGGTGGTCGACGGCTCCGGCGACGCGACCGGGG
The DNA here is from genome assembly GCF_037189885.1 of Paludisphaera sp. Taxonomy (NCBI): domain Bacteria; kingdom Pseudomonadati; phylum Planctomycetota; class Planctomycetia; order Isosphaerales; family Isosphaeraceae; genus Paludisphaera; species Paludisphaera sp. Next base: position 1,706 of record NZ_JBBCIR010000037.1, on the reverse strand, counting down.
CCTACTCCTTCCGACTCTCCGACCTCGACCAGGCCCCGACCGTCGCGTACGCCGTCGGGACGAGGCGGGACGGCACGCTCAACCCGACCAACGAGGTCGACACCTACAGCTTCAGCCTGGCGGCCGGCCAGCGCGCCTACCTCGACAACCTCGGCGGCGCGGGGGACACCTTCGGCGCCCAGTGGGACGTCTACGGCCCGGACGGCCGCCGGCTCGCCGGCGACTACCTCTACCCCGGCGGCGGCGGCTCCGGCGACGGCGAGTTCGACGCCCCCGCGGCCGGGACCTACTACCTGGCCGTCGCCGGCCGCGGGGGCGCCGCGGCCTTCTCCTACTCCTTCCGGATCCACGCCACCGCCGACTCGGAGGCGGCCCTGACGCTCGGCGCGACGGCCTCCGGCTCGATCTCCGCCCCCGGCGAGCAGGACGCCTACACCTTCGAGGGCTCGCCCGGCCAGCGGCTCTACCTCGACGGCCGCGCCGCCGCCGCCGGGATCCGGGCCGCCCTCTACGGCCCCGCCGGCGCGACGGTCCTCGGCTTCGCCGACCTGCAGGGCGACCGCGGCCCGGTGACGCTCGCCCAGGCCGGGACCTACCGCCTGGTGGTCGACGGCTCCGGCGACGCCACCGGCGCCTACTCCTTCCGCCTCTCCGACCTCGACCAGGCCGTCGCCTACACGGCCGGCACCGACCGGTCGGGGACGCTCACCCCGGGGCGCGCGACCGACCTCTACAAGTTCACGGCCGCCGCCGGCCAGACGATCGCCCTCGACCTCCAGGCGCTGACCGGGGGCGACGTCAGCTTCGGGGCGCAATGGACGCTCTACGGCCCGTCGGGCCGGCAACTGGCCGGTAACTGGTGGTACAACGGCACGAGCGATACCAGCGTCCTCGCGCCGGAGACCGGGACGTACTACCTGGCCATCCAGGGCGGAAGCGACGCCGCCTCGATCGGCTACGCCTTCAAGGCGACCGTTTCCGGGACCGGCTCGGCGCCCACGGACAACTTCGGCGCGGTCCGTTCGGGGACGCTCGCCGCCGGCCAGGTCGTGACGTCGACCTTCTCGGCCGCGGCCGGGACCAGGGTCTATTTCGACAGCCAGGACCGCGGCAACGATCCCCTGTACGCCACCCTGACCGACCCCGACGGCCTGGTCTTTTACACGGCCTATATCGACTCGTCCGACTACGGGCCTCTCGCCCTCCCCAAGGGGGGGACGTACACGCTCACCATCCGGGGGAGCAACGCCACCTCCACCGGCTCGTACCGCTTCCGGCTGCTGAACCTGGCCGCGGACTCCACCCCGCTGACGCTGGGGGCCGCGACCAGCGGGACCACGCCGAACCAGGAGGCCGACTTCTACCGCTTCACCGGCGCCCCCGGCCAGCGGTTGCTGTTCGACAGCCTCGCCACCGGTTCCGAGCTGACCTACTACACGCTGTTCAACCCCGACGGTTCGTCCGTCAGCTCCGGCTGGGCGTATAACGACGACGGCCCGTTCACGCTGACCCAGGCGGGCGAGTATTACCTCCGCCTGGATCCCCAGAGCGCGACGGCGACGGATTACGCGTTCCGGCTGATCGACGTCGCCGCCGCCCCGGCGATGGCCCTCGGCCTGGACGAGGCCCGGTCGGCGACGCTCGACCCGGGCCGCTCGGCCCACGTCTACCGCTTCGACGGCGCGGCGGGCCAGCGCGTCTTCGTC